>NZ_JBWKQR010000015.1:0-146385 GCF_059418905.1 Collimonas sp. GW821-FHT07E08
ACGATCTTCATCGGCCGCGCCAGCCTGGTGTCGCTGACGATGCGCTGCAGATAGGCATGCTTGATATCGTGCTGGCGGTAACTGCCGGCCGGCGCTGAAACGGTGGCCTTGGTGTCGCCGTTTGCAATGGCTTGATACAGCTGCTGGATCGTGTCGCCGTATATCGCCTCGCCCGCCAGCACCATCTTGAAGCCGTTGTAGTCGGGAGGATTGTGGCTGCCGGTGACCATGATGCCGGACTGGGCGCCCAGCACATGGGTCGCAAAATACACCATAGGTGTCGCTACCAGGCCCAGATCGATCACGTCCACGCCCGCATCTTGCAGGCCGGTCGCCAGAGCTGCAGCGAGCTCCGGGCCGGACAAGCGGCCGTCGCGGCCGATAATGACGGTTTTTTCACCCTTGGCCATGGCGGCGGCGCCGAAAGCCTGGCCGATCTGGCGCGCGATGCCGGCGTCCAGGGTTTTACCTACGATGCCGCGGATGTCGTAGGCCTTGAATATCGATTTTGAGATTGGGAGCATGGTTTCTAAGTAAGATGTGAATGCCAGCATGAATATCTAAGCGTCTAAGCGGATTTCCTGGCTAATCAAATTTGATCAAATCCAATCAAATTGGATTTGATCATCGGTAACCATCGCCTCAATTGCCGGCAATCATATACCGGCAATCCCTCACGCTTGACGAACGAAAACCTATCCGGGAATGAATAACTCCCGGAATATTTTTCTATGGCGTTTTATGACAGCTGTAGAGGTTTATACCCGCAGGTCATCCAGGGTTTTTCCGGCGGCTACCCATTCCTGAACCCATTTTGGCTGACGGCCGCGGCCGGTCCATTGCAGCGAACTGTTTGCCGGATGGCGATAGCGTACCGCCACTTTTGTTTTCGGGGCGCGATTTTTTGCATTCGATTGTGAATCCAATAAATCTTTCAAGGAAATACCTGCATTTTGAGCAATTGCCAGGATTTCTTCGCGTGCCTTTACCAATTCTGCCTGGGTCTTGGCCTTAATTTCCTGCGTTATCTGTTCCTGCAGCGCACGCAGTTCGGCTACCGACATACTGGATAAATTCATGAAAATTCCTTTATTAATTTGCATTTCTGAAAATTGTACGACATACCTGGAAAGATATACAGTCTGGAGCTAATTGCAACGCTGCACTCTACATTGCAATTGGATGAGATCGATCAACGTATATAAAGTTTGCTATTAACCGAAAATTTTTGTAATTGACCAGCTTAATTTAACCAATACCTTACGATCGCTTTTAGGAAGAAATACAAACCAGGAAATGCCGCAAGCGATCATTATCCATATTGTCCCCAGCACCGCGTGCTGTGTCATCGACAGGTTCGTTCCATCCAGGAAACCAATAAACAGCAGGAATCCCGCCCCCAAACAGACAAAAGGAAAAATCTTGCGCCGCGCAGCCGATGGTCCCATCCACAAAAGAGCGATGCAATCCAGGGATACGCGTATCGTCCACATCCATGCAGCGCCGAGGATTCCCCAATTGATGGCGGCAAAATACAGTCCGGCCATATACAACGGCAGTTCCGCCAGATGAAGGCGTGCAGTCAAATGTGAACGTCCTGTTCCCTGCACCCAGGCAAACGGGAAATGCGCCACCGAATTGACGAATATCCCAACGGCAATGATCTCTATTATCCGATAGCTATTTACTGCAAATGATTCGCCCATCCACAATTTCATGCCTTCATACGACAGAATCACAGCAATGGCGCATACCGGCAGCATGATGGAAGCGATGATACGAATGCCGCGCTCGTATAAATATGCCTCGGCGCCGCTTTCCGAGGCGCCATGCACTTTCGAGAATTTCGGGAACAGCACGCTTGCGAGCGCCCCGGGTATCACGCTGGTGCGCATCATCAGCTCAAGCGAAACCACGTACCAGGCAATCGCCCGCGCCGGCACCATGGAAGCCAGCAAGAATCGGTCGAAGTACACCATCAAGGGGCTGATAACGTTCGACACCGTCATCCACCCTCCCTCACGGAAAAAAAGCCTGAGTGAACCGGTTTTCCGAGGGGTGGGGCCAAAGACGATCTGGCGTTCGACAGCAACACAGGCGAGTACATGCGCGGCCAATGCCAATATCCGCCCCAGCACAATGCTGATGACCATTGCTTCCAGATTGGGATACCAGAGCACGATGATTGCCGGCGCCGCATAGTTCCAGCTGCCGAAGACAACCCGCAGCACATTCAAGCGGCCAAATTGCTGCATGCCTTCAAGCATGCCCCGAAACCAGTTGGTCGCCAGGGTAATCGGCACGCACCAGGCAATCCAGCTCCATACGCTGTCGATTTCCATGGCGATCTGGCCTTCAGACCAGATATGGCCGATGGTTGAGCCGGCAATCAGCAATATCAGGGCGATTACCAGCATCACCGGGATCGCCCACCACAGGAAGAAGCTGCGCAACTCGGACAACTCGTCGGACAGGCGCCCATTCTCAATCGCATGGGCGATACGACGCGTAACCACGCGGCTCAAGCCGAAATCGAGAAAACTGAAGTAGCCGACCAAAGCCCATACGACGCCCAAGGCTCCCAAGCGGTCGACGCCGGCGTGATGAGAAATCACGGGGACGCAGATCAATGCGATCGGCATCGGGATGATATTTCCCAACAGGTTGAAGATGAAAAATCGCAACATGGCAATCTCTTTAAAAACCATATTCAAGAGCCAGAACCTGCAGCTGCGTCGTGGCCGTTACCGGCGCCACTTTGAAAATATGGCAGTTCCTATACATCCTCTACCGTCAATCCCAAAACAAACAAAACCCGATGTTTGCGAGAACAGGCGATGAAGGGCATTCACCTTCTACTTCTTGTGGCGCCGCTTGATCGCCATCCAGCCTGGCACCTTGAAACGCACAATGCGAAGGTACAACCAGACATACGACAGTACGAATATCAGGAAGAAACTCAGCAACATCCAGGGATGGCGCCAAAACAACGTTGCGGGCACCACCGCCATCAGCGAGAGGG
Source organism: Collimonas sp. GW821-FHT07E08 (assembly GCF_059418905.1). Lineage (NCBI taxonomy): Bacteria > Pseudomonadati > Pseudomonadota > Betaproteobacteria > Burkholderiales > Oxalobacteraceae > Collimonas > Collimonas sp. GW821-FHT07E08. The sequence goes on from NZ_JBWKQR010000015.1 coordinate 3,023, forward strand.
CCCATAAATAGGGCGAGGTCAGTGAGTTGCTGCGGGTAATCATGCGAGCGTCGCGATAGCCGACCGCCCAACGCACGACGCGACGGAAAATCAGGCTGTGCAGGTGTATCCCATCGGGCATGCCAGGCGAGGTCCGCCGGACCAGGAGCCGCCGATAGATGGAAAATACCGTCTCGAATGCAGGATAGACCAATAGCAAAGCCGGATACCATGCGGATATCTGCGGGTTGCGCGCCACCAGCAATATCGCCAGTTCGGCCAACATGAAGCCGATGAAATAAGCGCCGCCGTCGCCGAGAAAGATGAGGCCGAAAGGATAATTCCATAACAGGAAACCGGCGATGGCTCCCCCGATCACAAGTGCGGCAGTCATCACAAAGACATCATTGACCTGCCACGCAACGTAGCCGAGCGAAAACAGCATGAACATGGTGACGACGCTCGCCAGTCCGTTAAAGCCGTCGATCAGGTTGACCGCATTGGCTATCCCGGCCACCAGGACGATGGTCAGCGGAATAGTCACCCAGCGATATTTCATGAGCATGTCCAGCCAGGAGACATCGACGCGCACGACAACCGCGTTCAACAGGTAAATACCGACAGCAGCGGAAACCATGGTCAGCAGCAAACGATGCATCGCCCGCACCTTGCCTGTCAGGTCTTCCACCAGGCCGGCAAGAAACGCCACGGCGGACGAAGCCATCAACAGCAATAACAGGATTCCAATAGGCGCATCGCGATAATACGTAATGGCCCCGGCCGATATCGAGGCAATGAAAAGCGGCAAACCGCCGATGCGCGGCACGATCCGGGCATGGAATTTCTGGACGCCGGTGAGATCATGGTCTAGCGGGACATGGCCATGGTGCGCCAACCGCAATACGACCATCGTTGCCAGAAATGAGATAACGAAACTGATGAGAAAAGAGGTCATTCCAGAGAGCGCCGATATGTCAAACGAGGGCCATTATGGCACTCCACCAACTACATGATTCAGAAATTTTTCACAGTCCCGGCGACACTTGCGCGCTGTTTTCGCATTCAGCGCAAGCATGCCAGCCAGATAATGTGAACCCGTATGAAATGCCGGCACGTCATGGCTGGCATCAGATTTATTTCCTGGACATATTGGCCAGCAAGCGATTTGCACTGATCTTCAGATAAGCGCTGGAGGTAAAGAACTTCATCGCACTTTGGACATGCCAGGACAGGTACTGCAATTTGCGGTGGCTATCGCGTTGCGCCTCATGGATCACGCTCACGCGCTGGTTCACCAGCACCGGATAGCCGGCCAGGCGCGCCCTCGCACACAGATCGACATCCTCGAAATACATATGGTACCGCTCGCTCAGGCCATGCAGATGCTGATAAATCTCGCGCGGAATAACCATGAACATGCCGGCTACCCAATCGGGCATGATGACGTCCCCTTTTACGGCCAGCACTTCCATCGGCAAGGAAAAATGAAAGACGCGGCTCAACAGCCTTTTCCCCAATAAAACCGGACTGGGGAAATTGCGGGCGCTATCTTCGATTTTGTTATTTTTATTTACTATCAGCGGCGCGCAAATGCAGTTGGGATTCTCTTTGATTACCGCCAGCATGACATCAAACGGATCTGCACCCAATTTGATATCGGGATTCAAGATAACAAAATTCTCGCCCTTGCTGATGGAAAAAGCGTCGTTGTGATTCGAGGCGAATCCTTTGATCCGGTCATTTTTTATGACCCTCAAATCAAATGGCATTGTGGAGAAATCGAAAGCGAAAGATTCCGGCAAATTCAACGTGAGAATTACCTCGATGTCTGGCCGGTTCAAACGAACCAGATCTCCAATCAATCTCTCGATATATTTTCCATGACCATGGCTAACGATCGAAATTGAAAATCTGGGAGTCATCATTAATTATTTAATATAGTTATATATAAGCGAAAAGAGGGAATATCACCCTCAGTCTTGGAATTATAACTTTCCTGCCATTGGAATTATCATGAATACATCCTAGCGATTAACAATATCCCGTGCCACGCTGCGAATGCCATTTGAAAACACATGATAACGGCCGCTCTTCCATTCCGAGAAAATGCTTGCAATTCGTTTCAAATTACCCGAGGGGAGATTCGAGCGGAATTCGACATGTTTTTTCATTTCAGGCAAGAATGAAGGCGCTTTAGCGGCATTCATCGCGGACAATTTTGTCAGCTGCCGCATCAATTCCCCCTGCCGTGCTGCATAGCGTTTATGAAACTGGCCCGGCGGCGCACTCAGCAAGGCCCATATCCGCCATTTCGACAACGGCATCCCAAGCGCGTTATTCGCATGCTGGCGGTAAAGAATCGTAGGCGCATCGAGCAGGCTCATGCGCCCATGTGCCGCTGCGACGATGGCCAGCCACTCATCGTGCACCAGGGAAGCCGGGAACGGCAAGGCAATATCCAGCAAACGGCAACGAAAGGCTGCCGTGGCGCCGGTAACCAGGTTGCGCCGGCATAATATTTCAAGCGCGTTTCCCGCCAACACGGCCTGGCGCTCGCTTTCCGACAACCGCAGCGCCTCGAACAAGGAAACGCCCAAATCCTGGGCAGCGGCGTTTACCAGCTTGGCGTTGGTGTGCAACAAAAACAGGTCCGGATGCTTTTCAAATTCATTTGCCATTAAGGCAATTTTATTCGGCAGCCAGATATCATCCTGGTCGCACAGGAAAATCAGATCGGTATCAAGCAGCTGTACTGCGGCTTCAAAATTCTTGATATAACCTACGCGTTCCGGATGCCGGTGCACCGAAACCGGCAACGGCGCTTTCTGCGCCCATTCCTGCACAAGCTCCCAACTGCCATCCGCCGAGCCGTCATCATAGATCACAACCTGATCCGGCCGGCGTTCCTGCGCCAGAAGACTAGCCAACTGCTCAGCCAGATAAGCGCGTCCGTTATAGGTGCACAACGCCACTCCGCATGTCAGCTTATCTTCATCGCCCTGCTTCATACTGCATCACCATCGGTTGTTGTTCGATCAATCAATACGGTCAAGGGACCGGTACGCCCGTTCAATCCGTGCCAGACACCCTTCGCCATCAAGCCGATCCGCTTCCAGCGCGGCGCAACGGCGATAGAGGAAAAGACGACATACTGCAGCAAGCGAAACACATGGGTTCGCCGCCATACCCAAGGCATGGGCGCGAATCGCATCATCAGCACGGTATTGCGAAACATATAATAATTACGGACTGGTGAATTCAGAGGCACTTCACGCCAATACCCCACCCAGACACGCACTACGCTGTCGCCAAGGCGATGGCTGAGCCTTGCGGCGCATACGCCGACAATCGCCAGTCCCTTGTCGCGCGCCCGCAAACACCACTCCGTATCCACGTGGTCGATGAAATAGCCTTCATTCATCAAACCGACCACATCCAATGCGGCAACAGGTATCAAACTTCCGGAAGCAATCAAGAAATCTGCCTCGACCAATCCATCCACGGCAGCGGCACAGGTCACCCACCCGATTTTCGCGCCCTGCTGCCTGACAAATCCGGACAACGATCCGGTACGGCGATCGATGCGCACCGGGCCTAGCACAGCAACATTGACACCTTTTGACAGAAACCGCGATTCGGCAGCCAGTAAAGCATCAACCATGCCTGGTTCCGGGATGCTGTCGTGATCCATCAACAGCACATGGCTGGCGCCGGCCTCCTGCGCAAAGCGGATGCCGGCATTCTGGGCTGCGGCTATGCCGACGTTGCCGGCAAGCCGCAAAACGCGGGCGCCGGTTTCGGCCGCAATGCGCGAATGCCAGTCGGACACATTATCGCTGCCGTTATCCACCACCACGATCACGCTCACTTGCGATGCAAGCGCGCGCAGCTGCTGCTCCAGCAAATCCGGATCCGGCTGATACGCTACGGTGATAGAAACAACGTTTGCCATAATCGGTCAATCATCAACTAGCCAGTTCCAGGCAATCCAGTTTTCCAAAAAAGACGATGACTTGCCAGGGCCGTCATTTGACAAGCATTTAGCAGCACGGAATAAGCATTGGCGCAAAAGCGCCATTGTCATTGATCAATCGAGGGTTGTGATCGGCTCAGCGCCAAGCGGCCGGCATTATGCCACCTCTGATGAGACATCGGACAGAATCGCTGCTTGCGGCCAAAAACTTGCAACTTTGAATCTCAATAATTCGCGATGTCTCGCAACACGCTGCGGAAGCCATTGGAAAAAATGCCATAACGACCGCTTTTCCACTCCGACAAAACGCTTGCCACTCGTTTCACGTTTTCAACCGGCAAATTTGCTCGAAATTCGATATGCGTCTTCATTTCCTGCAGTATTGGAGGAGGCTCAACGGCGCCGGCTGGCGTCAATTCTGACAGCAGACTCACCAAACCCGCGACCCGCACTGCAAATTTTGCATGAAAGTCCCCCCTCGGGGTTAAACCTCCGGGCTTTGATTTTTCCAACGGCATGCCAAGCGCATTATTTGCATGCTGCCGATAAAGAATCGTCGACGCATCAAGCAAGGTAATCCGGCCATAAGCGGCCGCAACAAGTCCGAGCCATTCGTCGTGTACCAAGGCTGCCGGGAACGGCAGGGCAATCTCCAGCAAGCGACGACGAAAGGCAGCCGTGGCTCCGGTGACCAGATTGCGCCGACATAATACTTGCAGTGCGTTTCCCGTCAATACAGCGGCATGTTCGAATTCCGACAATTCGAGTGCGTCAAACAAGGAAATCCCAAGGTCTTCGGCATTTGCATCAACCAGCTTGGCATTGGTATGCAACAAGAGCAGGTCTGGCTGATCCTCAAATGTCTGCGCCATCAAGGCAATCTTGTGCGGCAGCCAGACATCGTCCTGGTCGCACAAGAAAATCAGATCCGTATCCAAGGCTTGTACGGCCGCTTCAAAATTGCGCACATACCCTACGCGCTCTGACTGCTGGTGGACCGAAACAGATAAAGGCGCTCGTTGCGCCCATTCTTTTATAAATTCCCATGTACCGTCATTTGAACCGTCGTCATAGATCACAACCCGGTCGGGCTGCCGATCCTGCGCCAAAAGACTAGTCAGCTGCTCGTCCAGATAAGACAAGCCATTAAAAGTACAGAGCGCTATTCCGCATGTAAGTGCATCCTTACGCGCCATCATCGTAATCCACCATCAGTTGGTTGACCAATCAAAGTCTTCAATGGGCCAATGCCTCCATTCAATCCGTGCCATGTTTCCATCAAGCGGCTCTGCTTTCTTCGCGAGGCGTTGACCAATTCAGTTTTCCAGGCCCCGTTCGGTTCTTAACGATCCTCGACAGACAAAAGTCAGATTGATAGATTTGCAGATTTACAACATCACAGCAACAACTAATTGGATGGAGTCACTATCTGCCTGGACTGAAAAATATCAAGAATATGCTGGCGCCGGGCAAAAGCCCGGGCCATCAAAAATACGGCTGACGATTGATGTAAAAGAACTATTTCCTGCCGTACACGTCGTCAAATCGAACGATATCGTCCTCGCCCAGATAATCGCCGCTTTGCACCTCGATCATGACCAGATCGACAACCCCAGGATTTTCAAGGCGATGCTTGTTACCTGCAGGGATATAGGTAGATTCATTCGAATTGACAAACAATTCGTTGTCGCCGTTGACAACCCTTGCCATGCCGCTCACCACAATCCAGTGCTCGCTGCGGTGATGGTGCATCTGCAAACTCAAGCGGCCGGCCGGCTTGACCACGATACGCTTGATCTTGAAACGCGGCCCTTCTTCCAGGACCGTATACGTCCCCCACGGACGGTGCACCGTGCGATGGACTTTATGCGTGTCGTGGCCTTGCGATTTCAACTGCGCGTAGAGATGCTTTACATCCTGCGCACGGCTGCGATCGACTACCAACAACGCATCAGGCGTATCGACGATAATCAGATTGTCCACGCCGACAACGCCGGTCATGCGTTCATGGCTTTGGATATGCGTATTGCTCACATCGTGGATCATGACATTGCCTTCGATGCGGTTACCCTCGTCATCCGGGCTGATCAGGTCGCCAAGGGCGCGCCACGATCCGATATCGCTCCATCCGATACTGCATTGGACAACCGCAACGTTTTTCGATTTCTCCATGACGGCGTAGTCAATGGAATCATCCGGGACCTGAGAGAAATCATCACCGGACAGTTCAATCTTGGCGGCGCCCTTGCTCTCGGTTTTGCTGGCTTGCTGCAGGCAAACGCGCGTAGTTTCCACAATCTCAGGGCAATGCAGCGCCATCTCTTTCAGCAAAGTCCCGGCGGAAAAGCAGAACATGCCGGAATTCCACAGGTAAGAGCCGGACGCCACGTACTCTTGCGCTTTTTCGAAGGTGGGTTTTTCAACAAAACGCAGAACTTCATTACCACGGGCCTCTATGTAGCCGAATCCCGTTTCAGGCGCTTCCGGGGTAATGCCGAAAGTCACCAGCTTGCCCTGCCGCGCCAGCTGCATCGCGGTCGACACTGCCTGGGCAAAAGCTGCCTGGTCTGCGATCAGATGATCCGCAGCCAGCACCAGCATCAATGCATCCTCGCCGTGGGCCGCGGCTATCTGCATCGCCGCTGCGGCAACTGCCGGTGCGGTATTGCGGCCGAAGGGCTCCAGGATGAAACTGTTGACGAGATCCTTGTGAGCCTTGCCGGCGACTTCGCGATATTCGCTTTCAACCTTGAAATAAAGCTCGTGGTTGGTCACGGTGAGAATATCGGTCACATCCGCAAAACTCGCTCCGCGCAACCAGGCGTTCTGCAGCAGGCTTTGGCCATTTTCCAGGCGGATAAACGGCTTGGGATGCATTTCCCGGGAGACTGGCCACAGGCGGGAACCGGCGCCGCCGCATAAGATGACAGGTATAAGCATGACTTTTACTTTAGGGTTGATTTTTCAGCATCCACTGCAATGTCTCTTCCAGCGATGGATGGACCGATGCGCCGACACATTTTTCCAGCTTGGCCGGCACGCCGCATAAACGATGGACTTCATTGGCACGTACAAAAGCCGGGTTTACCCTGACTTCCAGTTCATGCCCGGAAATTTTGCGCAACAGCTCGATCACCGATTTAAGCGTCACCGGGTTGCCTGAACAGACATTGTAGACCTCGCCCGGGACGGCCTTGTCCAACAGCTTCAAATAAGCGTCGCAGACGAATCGCACATCATTGAACTCGCGCTCGACATCCAGGTTGCCCAGCTCGACGAATGCCGCGGCCCGCGCAAAGTGCGCCACCAGCTTGGGGATCAGGAATGACTCCGATTGTCCTGCGCCCGTGTAGTTAAACGGCCGCACGAAAAACAGCGGCAATCTGTCCAGGTAGTTCCTCGCCATGTATTCCATGGCCAGCTTGCTCATCGCATAGTGATTTACCGGGGCAGGCGCCTGTTGTTCAGAAATGGGCGATTGCTCGCAATTCCCGTAAACATTGGCGCTGCTGGCCAATAGGATCTTCTGGGGAGGCTGCGGCAACGCGGCCAAGGCATCCAGCAGGTTCAGGGTGCCGATGACATTGACGTCATAGAAAGCGCTGGCGTCCGCATGCCCGACAAAGCTGATGGCAGCCAGGTGTATCACCGCCTCCGGCGCAGCCTTCAGAACTTCCTGCTTCAAGCCGTCGCGGTCTTTTAAATCAGAGCTGATCGCAGTCACCCGGTGCCCGGCAGCGCTAGCGCTATCGGCAAAATGGCGCCCGGTAAATCCATCAGCTCCGGTAAGCAATAATCTCAAAACGAAAACCCTTCTCGATTACGGCGCAAGTCGGCTTCCACCATCATCGCGCAAAGTTCTTCCAGCGTAGTCTTCGGCTGCCAGCCGAGCTTGGCCTTGGCCTTGGCCGGATCGCCTATCAGCAACTCCACTTCGGCCGGCCGGTAAAATTTGGGATTGATCTTCATTACTGTTTTGCCCGTGGCAACATCGACCGCGGTTTCGTTTTCGGCAGAACCCTTGAAATCGACAACGATGCCGGCTCCCTTGAAGGCCATGCGCACAAAGTCGCGCACGGTTTCAGTACGATTGGTGGCCAGCACGAAAGTATCCGGCTGATCGGCCTGCAGCATGCGCCACATGCCTTCCACATATTCTTTGGCAAAGCCCCAGTCGCGTTTCGCATCCAGGTTGCCCAGCTCCACGCAATCCAGCTGGCCCAGCTTGATCTTGGCGACCGAATCGGTGATCTTGCGCGTGACGAACTCGCGTCCGCGCAACGGGCTTTCATGATTGAACAGGATGCCGCTGGAGCCGAAGATGTCGTAGCTCTCGCGATAATTGACCGTCATCCAGTGTGCATAGAGCTTGGCAACGCCATATGGGCTGCGCGGATAGAAAGGCGTGTCTTCGACTTGCGGAATAGCCTGCACCTTGCCGAACATTTCGGACGTCGAAGCCTGGTAAAACTTGATCTTCCGGTTGACCAGGCGAATTGCCTCCAGCAAGTTCAACGCCCCGATTCCGGTAATTTGCGCGGTGGTGGTCGGCTGGTCGAAACTGACGCCGACAAAACTCTGGGCCGCGAGATTATAGATCTCGTCAGGCTGCACCTTCTGGACCAAGGCTAGTGTGGAACCCAGATCCGTAAGGTCATATTCCACCAGATGCAGGTTAGGATGGGTTGTGACACCCAACTCATCCATGCGCCAGAAATTGACTGAACTGGTACGGCGGTATGTGCCGTAAACAGTGTAGTTTTTCTCGAGCAGAAGTTGCGCTAAGTACGCACCGTCTTGGCCGGTAATGCCGGTAATGATTGCGGTTTTTTTCATAGTGTCATTTTAAATAATCAGAAATCATTTTCCATACGGTTATCGAAATGGCGAATAGCCGTATTATCTACTGAAACCATAGCTGCCAGCATGGCAATAAATTGTCATTATGCAATTTAATTAAAATACAAATCATATCCAGATATCCACTCTAGGGCTATCCAGATAATCCAGATGGCAAAAAATACCAGCTAGTTTGACCGTGCCAACAGCAAACAAATTCCTATTGCATTTTCAACAATCATCCATTTTACTCGGTAGAGCGCAGAGAAATTCTATTGAAAGTGACTGGGCGCTGATCTGTTGATGCTATTGAAATGCTTGCGCTGCTAGCAGCTCCAGGCTTCAAAATTGCATGCCGGGATTTGCCAAAATCCGGTCCGCAAGGATACGCCATAACATCTTCAGAGATGAGATTATGGCTTGGCCCCATCCAACGTATCGTGGAACGGAAAGAATGCCCGGCGGGGCAAGTCGTCTGTATTTCCAGGGATAACGGATCAACATTCACAGTGGTGGGCAGTATGAGACGAATCAAACGGGCCAAGTCCGGCTGAAGCACCGAAAGATCTATTGATTTAAATTCAACAGTTTGCGTAATTGGCGTGCTTTCAGATGCGGCGATCCCTTTGGCCTCAATCGTTGCTCCGTTAAGTTGCCAGTTTTGCGCACCATTCGCGAGTTCTCCATTGACGATATGCTCTTGCGTATAAATCGCGTCCGGCTTCACAAGTCCCACGCGTACATCACCGATCCGAAACAGTTCGGTCGTAATATCGAACAATTCCGCTTCGCGCGAATATCCGCGGCCGACTGTATGCACCACAATCTCGGCCCCTATCCTGGCAATCGAGGTCCGCATGCTCCGGTCTTTTAATGACGGTGCATAGTAAGTCCATGAGTGCCAGGCATCTGCGAACGTATCGGCAGGGAAACTGCTGTAAACCGGGTCGAGCCCCACAATCAGGATCTTCTTTCCTTTGAGGTTCCCCATCTTGGAGATAATCTGGCCAGCCACAGCTTCAGGCTTGCTTCTCAACAGAAGCGCGGCATTTGCATCTCTTTTCCACAATAAATTCAGGTCGAATTGCTGCAAGGGCCAAAACCCTACCGGAAAGCGCAACAGGTTAATTAAACACAAAACCAAAACTATGACTGTTCCGTAGAAGAGTGCGTGCCTCAGTCGGGACAACGCCCATACGCCGAATATCACCAGCCACGGAAAAACTGGAAACGCATAGCGAAGATAAGCCTGATTACGGAACACAAGGACCACATATGCGGTTGCGACGAGAAGAGTCGCCAGTACCCACCAACGTCGAGTGCTGGCTGCAACCAGAAGCGACAGCGGGAAAAGCACCAGTAGTACGACGCCTAATGCTCCGGGGGATTGGAATTCACCGAATCCGGTTGAGTGGATACTCATGTCCCAAAACAATTTTAAGTCGACAGCTTTTTTATAAAAAGGGTTGCTGAAATCGCTGCCATCGCCAAACATGCTGCCTACTATGAAATCCGGCGAGCGAAACACACTGTTATAAAAAGGAAAAACGGGATTTCCTGTCTTTAGGAACGCCACCACATAAGGAGGCAGCGCGAATACCAGAAAGACCGCAAATCCGAGGATAAAAGCCGCAGGGGTCAGTTGCTGGAATTTTCCCATGCGTGACCGCAGCAAAGCGCCGACCAGCAAAAAGGGAATAATTAAAACTCCCAACAGTTTGATTGAGCACGCAAAACCGGCCATCGCGCCCAGCACCATCCACCGCCCCTTCGCAACACCGGCACGATCAGACGTCTGTAGTTCACCTAAGGAAAGCAGGAAGAAAAAGGCCAGGGGCGCCTCGATGAAGGTGGAACCCATCTCTAGAAATGAAATCGGCCAGGTTAGCAAAAGCGCTGGCACAGCCATTGCCAATGCCGGCCCGATCTTCGGGGCGAGCATACGATAGCCGTACAGAACTATGGCTAACAGAAACGAAGAATTTAAAAGACGGGCACCTTGTTCACCTGCCAAAAAATAGGGAGGCACCAATAACCAGTCTGCTCCAAACGGCATGACCGACCAGACGTATTGCTTCACGTCAAAACGCCACATGCCCGTTTCCAGCATTTTGGCCGGAATGTTCAAATGGAACGCAAGAGCGTCATATCCCAGCTCGGGAAATGTCGTTACCGCCATTACGAGCGTGAAGCCCACCAGCATGATGGCGGCAAGAAGGTTTTCCGCAAGGGGGCGCTGCGTTCTGACGAAAGAGGGCCATGCCAGGCGAGTGAACCGCCCCACTCGCTTGAGACGCCAAGCAGCAACAATTGCAAGCAATGAAAATAAAACAAAATAAAGGCTAGGAATGTTCACCGGAAGATGGGCCAACATCGCGACCAGTGTCCCGATCACCGCAAATCCGACTGCTGCGTTCCTTAGAGTCCATGTAGTACTGTCTTTATCCCCTAGGAGCGCCGTGACGCCGGCCCCTATCAGCACCGAACAGGCCCAGATCCAGATCACCGCCGCCAGCGGGGCCAAGCCGCTCATGCCGATGTACAGAATCACTGGAAGGATTAGCAGGGCATAAACTGGCAAGCCAAAGTACAGCGATGCAAAATAGAGCAGGAAACTCCCGACAGCCAAAATGGCAAAAGCGTCTCGATTAGCCGCCATGGGCCAGACCTTCCCGCCCCACCAGCCAGCCGCTGCTGTGCCATAGATTGCGCAAGCCAATAACAGCATGGCAGAGGTCAGAAAGAACCATGCCTTCCACACTGGTTGCTCAATGTCACCGCGAGTCGCAACAAACATAAATATCCATTTCCATTTGGTTTTCCGCGAGTTCTTCTGTCAAAAAAACTTCAATTCATTTAGGCGCCAGGCAACACCTATCGCCGCAATCCTGCTTTGGGCATGATTCAGCCGGTATGCTTTCCGCATTTTCTACAAACGATGATCTCCTGCAAACCGAAAGAGACGATCGTCATTGCCCTTGCCGGGCATACTCTACGGTAGTAAGGAGACCTTGATGCAACGGCATTTCAGGTTGCCATCCAAGGCTTTTCATGTACGAAATATCTGCGCATGAATGCATGACATCGTTTGCACTCAGTTTCGTCGCACCGAAAGCCAGCCTTGTCTTGGAGTTCGCAATACGGTGAATGGTCTCCACCAGCGCCCGAATTGATACGGTCTCTCCCGAACCCAGGGAAATGTCGCAATATGACAAGTCCATGGACGTCAGCCGCTGAAGCAACAGCATATAAGCTGAAACCACATCGTCGATATAAATGAAATCGCGCTCTTGCTTGCCCTCTGTAAGATTCAAGATCGGAACATTCGACAGACAAGCATCAATGACATAGTTCGTGAACTTTACAGAGTCGTCACCAGGCCCATACATATGCTCGAGCCGGATATTAATAAAACGAATCTGCGAATTTTCTGCAAAATACCTGCCCCATTCCGCAAAATGCGCTTTTGACAGTGTGTAGGGCTTGGTATTTTTAGGCAGAGCGCTATCTGTATTAATAAAGGTTTTCACCTTTCGTTCTAGCGCAGCGTTGAGTACGTCCAGACCAAGTATCGTATTGGCCTTGGCAATATCGACCACGCTTTCCCCTTTGCGGCCGTAGCTCGCCGCCGTGTGGATCACGCAGTCGACGCCCTCGAAAAAAGCAGCAAATTCATCTTCTCTGCTTTCGCCAATCGTGAGCCACTCGACATCGTCCATGATGTCCGCAACTCGCGCCATGGAGGAATCAATACGCCGCAGCGCCCGGACTGAATGGCCCGCCCCAAGCAAAGCACGAGTGATATTCGAACCCAGGAAACCACTCGCGCCAGTAACCAGGATACAGGTGCTCCCTTTAGTCAAAGTTCAATCCCAGATAGGTTTCGATTTTCGTCGCGGCATATTCCAGCATTTCCCTGGTTAATGCCGGCTGCACACCAATCCAAAAGGTGTTGTTCATTACATCATCGGTATTTGTCAAATCCCCGCTAACCCTATATTTTGCGTCGACCATATATGGTTGACGAGTCAGGTTGCCTGCGAACAACAGGCGCGTTCCAACTTTATTCTGGTCCAGATAAGTCAGGAGATCGAGACGTGTGACAGGAGCGTTGTCTTTGAGCGTAATCGGGAAACCGAACCACGATGGGTCCGAATTAGGTGTGGGCTCAGGCAAATGCAAAAATTCTTCACATGATTGCAGGCGCTCTTTCAGGAAAGCGAAATTTTCTTTCCGCGCCTGAATGAACGCAGGTGCTTTTTCTAACTGGGCCAATCCACATGCGGCCTGCATGTCTGTAATTTTCAGGTTGTAACCCAGGTGCGAATAGGTATATTTGTGATCATAACCCTCTGGCAAATTACCGAGTTTCCAGCAGAACCGCTTGCCGCAGGTATTATCTTTTCCTGGAGGACAATAGCAATCCCTGCCCCAGTCCCTAAAAGATTCCGCGATTTGTTTCAGTTCATAATTATTGGTAAAAACCGCCCCGCCCTCACCCATGGTAATGTGATGCGCAGGATAGAAGCTCAATGTAGCAATGTCTCCGAAGGTACCCACCATCTGCCCGTTGTAAGTGGATCCCAACGCATCGCAACAATCCTCTACCAGCCACAGATTGTATTTTTTACAGATGGCGGTTACCACCTCTAGATTGAAGGGATTTCCAAGGGAGTGCGCCAGCATGATTGCTTTGGTCTTCGGACTGATCGCAGCCTCGATTTTGGACGCGTCGATATTGTGATTCCCTTTTTCGACATCGACAAAAACTGGTACTGCGCCAAATTGTAGAATCGGATTGACTGTAGTTGGAAATCCGGCTGCAACACCAATGACTTCATCCCCTTGCTTGATCGCACGATCCCCGAGCTTGGGAGAAGTCAATGTGGAAAATGCCACCAGATTCGCTGACGAGCCGGAATTCACTGTTATGAGATGTTTCACTCCGATAAAATCGGCGAGCTTTTTTTCAAACTGCTCGTTGAAACGCCCTGTCGTCAGCCAGCAATCGAGAGCGGCTTCCGTCATCAGTTCCATCTCTTCGGCGCCCACAACCTTGCCCGATGGAGGAACTGGCGTGACGCCCGGGAAAAAAGGCTTGGCCTTGCTGTCCAGCTCGCCGTATTGGCGGACGAGTGTCAATATTTGTTGTCGTAGTTCTTCTTTAGTCATGATATTTATTTCTTGGCTTAGTTTAATGTGCACTATTTTGATAGGAGGCTATTTGCTCTAGCGTTAGCTGGCGCATGTTGTGGCCGGACTGATACGATTTTTGCCAAGCCACGATTGACTCTAGCGTGTGCGCCAAATCCCAGCGTGGCGTCCAATTCATCAATGAAGCAGCCTTGGCTATATCCAGCTTCAAATATGTAGCTTCGTGCGGCTGCGGATTTTGGTCCAAGGTCCATGAAGCACCGCCACCCCACAGTTTGGTGAGATATTCGACAATCCATTGGACAGGCCGCGCATCTTCTTGGCGCGGACCAAAATTCCAGGCTTGCGCAAAATCCGGTCCTTTCTCAACCAGCTTCTCGGCCAGCGTCAGATAACCTGAAAGCGGTTCAAGCACGTGCTGCCAGGGACGTACGGCATGTGGACTACGAATATTGACAGCAGTGCCGTCCGCAATCGCCTGCATGATATCGGGGATCAAACGGTCCACCGCCCAATCGCCGCCGCCAATGACATTCCCTGCCCGTGCCGTAGCCAGTGCGACCCCATGCTCCCGATACTTGTCCGTATTGAAGTAGGAGCTGCGATACGCCGCCGTAACCAATTCCGAACAGCCCTTGCTATTGCTGTATGGATCGTAGCCGCCCATTGCTTCGTTTTCCCTGTAGGCCCAGAGCCACTCCTTGTTTTCATAGCATTTGTCTGTCGTGACATTGACAACCGCGCGCACCGAACCAGTTCGCCGCACAGCCTCGAGCAGGTAAATCACGCCCATGACATTGGTCGAGTACGTTTCGACCGGATTATCATAGGAATACCGCACCAGCGGCTGCGCAGCCATATGGATCACGATTTCCGGCTGAGCTTGCTGCAAGGCTTGCAGCAATGCATCCTGGTCCCTGACGTCCCCGATGAGCGATGTCATGCCATCTGCTACCAATGCGACATTAAACAGGCTTGGGGATGTCGGAGGCTGCAAAGCGTAGCCGGTAACCTCAGCTCCCATCTCTTGCAGCCACAGCGACAGCCAACTACCTTTGAAGCCTGTGTGGCCAGTAACAAATACTCGCCTGCCATTCCAAAATTGAGGATTCATGGTTCGGCCTAGTCCCAAACTTTCCAAGGAGCGCGCCCAGAAGCCCAAAGCTCTTCGAGATAATTCTTGTCTCTCAGTGTGTCCATTGGCTGCCAAAAACCTTCATGCTGGTAGGCCAGCAATTCGCCAGTCGTAGCGAGTTCTTCCAAAGGACCTTTTTCCCAGGTCGTCATATCGTCTTCAATGAGAGTGAGCACCTTCGGCGACAAGACGAAGAATCCTCCGTTGATCACCCCTCCGTCGCCCTTTGGTTTCTCATTAAACGAAGAAACCCTGTGATCGGCCTGGATATCCAGTGCACCAAAACGCCCCGGAGGCAAGGTCGCCGTCAACGTCGCATTTTTTCCGTGTATCCGATGAAACTCGATCAGCTTTGAAATATCGACATCGCTTAGCCCGTCACCGTAGGTGAAACAAAATGCATCTTCATCCTTGATGTACTGCTTGACTCGAGCCAAACGCCCACCTGTCATGGTTTGATCGCCCGTATCAACAAGCGTGACTTTCCACGGTTCGGCATATTGATGGTGAACTTGCATCTCGTTATTTGCCATGTCAAATGTCACATCAGACATGTGCAAAAAATAATTTGCGAAATACTCCTTGATGACATAACCCTTGTAGCCGCAACAAATAATGAAATCATTGACCCCGTGGGATGAATAGATTTTCATGATATGCCAGAGGATAGGCTTACCACCAATTTCAACCATGGGTTTCGGACGGGAACTGGTTTCTTCTGAGATGCGCGTTCCCAGGCCTCCGGCAAGAATGACTGCTTTCATAATTTTTTCAATATCGGCTAAAGATAAATTTCATTAATAAAATCTGACAATTCAATTTTTATAGTTGGTCGTAATCGGGTTGCAAAAAACCGCGTCAAATTTCCTTTTTTTGCTTATCACTATCAAACAGTATGACGGCTGGATCCTGATTGCTTCGTGCCAGATAGATCCTGCCGAGGTACTCGCCAAAGATGCCCAGGATAAGAAAATTAAAACTGAATAATGTCAATGTCAGAATCAATAACGCCGCAATGCCATTTGAAAATTGAATCCCCAAATAGAATTTAGCCAGAATAAAATAAAACGAAGACAACATAGACAGCAAAAACAAACCTAAGCCGACAAAAACAGAAATGCGCAACGGAGTAATGGTACCGCTTAGCAAACCGTCTCGCGCATATGAGAAATAGGCAAAGAAATTAAATTTTGAAGTCCCGAATTTCCTATCGACCCTATCGTAAGGTACGCCAACCGAGTTATAGGCTACTCTCGACAGCAATCCCGGAAGATAGCTATCAAAATTATTATTTTTCCTCATCACTTCGATAATTTCATTATCGAGAAACCATGCGCCGCTTTCAACATTCACTGGATTGGGATTAACAAATCTTTCGATTTTTTTATACATTTTCCTAAACCAGGTCAGCAAATACACTTCCTGTCGTGATACCCGCACTCCATAGACAAAAGAATAACCAGATTCCCATAGTGCAATATATTTTGCCAACAATTCAGGTGGGTCCTGCAAATCGCAGTCAAAAACTGCCAGTGCGTCACATTTGCTATTTAATATCCCGGTATAAATCGATTTCATTACACCATAGTTTTTTGCGTAACTGATAACTCGAACGTCATTTCGAGACTGGGAAATTTCCTTCAATATTGAAAGAGTATCATCCGTTGAACAATTATCAGCGAAATAAAATGTGAATTTATATTTATCAGCATATCCCGATATGATTTTATCGAATTCTGAAATAAATAAACGAATATTCTCCGATTCATTATAAACCGGACACAATATATTGATATCTTTCATTTTAAATAATCCGCTTCATCAACCTGTATTTAATCGCGCCAATATCTTGGGCTCCAACTTCTTTATATCTATCTTTGAGTTTCAAAAACATGCAATTCGATATTTCTTTTAGATCTTCAGCAGCTCCATATACAGGGAGAATTATATTGGCCTGATCATCACCTACAGCAGATTCCAGCAACAAATAATCGGAATCATACAATCCGATAGGAAACATCCTGATATGCGTAAATCCTTTTAATACCAATATCGGCATTGCAAATTCATTGGTGGATATTGTCGGATTATCTTCCTTGATATTGGACAAGAGCTCATTAAATTTTATTGAACGTTCATCAGAAGCTTTTCTTATATTCGAGCCCTCCACAAGCAAACCGATATCGCCTGAGAAACTATGTGTCAAGGTCGGGCCTACTGCAAATAAGCGGCCATGAATATTTATGGCATTGAATACAAGAACAACAAACAGAAGCAGGTATCGGTAGCGACCCACTATTGCATTGTTCTTGTATTCCAAATAGCCCATCAGGGCGCCAACAATAAGTACTGGAATATAGTAAGAATGATAATGAGTCAAATAGCCAGTTTTCTCTGCCCCCCCAACATTCAATAGAATGTTGGGGGCTAAAAGAATGGCGAACAATACAATATATTTCTTCGCAGGAACTATCATGATTATCAACGGCAACAGCATTACGAGCAGTTCAACTGTCAATTTCGAAATATTTGACTGGAAATTAAATATTTGTTTCACGTTAGAAACAATCACTGATAACGATGTTGTATCGGCATAAAAACTATCTTGAATGAATTTTGCCCATATCACATAATATGCAATTGCCGCAAAACCGAAAAAGATAGTGGCATATCTGAATTTCGGATTATTTTTTGTATCCCAGGCCGCCAAATAGATTGCAATCACCCCAATCATCAATGCCGACCGCTCACTGACAAGGGCAGCAAAGATAATAATTCCAATGGAAATCAACCATGAAAATTTATAATCTCTTTGCAAATAGAAATAGAAATAAAAGATTGCAGCCGGGATAAATAACCTATCAAAATAGTATTGACCAGATATCGAGCCAACCAAAGGGCTGAATGTCAGCATGATCAGTAGGAAAAGAATAATTTCCACCCAATCCATTTTATTTTTTCTTGCAATTAAAAAAGTGCCGAAAAAAGTTAAAAAAACTGCTAATGCATTCGCAACTGCGGCGGTATACGCATAGTTGTTTGTAAACATTTTTCCCACCCATGCAATCGGAAATACAATTGCATAAGAGTGCCATTGGAAGAATGAGCTGTTTTCATATTTACTTACCAAGGCATTGGAACAGAATACCTCAGCTGTTTTTGCAAGATCGAATAATGGATAGGCAGCAGCAAATACTTGCGAACGCATGTCTCCAAATAACGATACTCTTTTGATCAAATCAACATAGCCAGCGGAGTCCCCAGCCATGTGGATGAATCGTGCGTAATTCAATTCTGCAAGAAAAAAAACTATAGCCAGCGCAAGTAAAACTCCGAATATATTTCTAGCTTTAGTCATTTTTTAAAAACCAATATTCTATTTAATAAAAAAATTACAACTGGAACAACACCATAACTAATCATTGCCGAAATATAATACTCAAAATACAAATTCAATCTTCTCAAGATGAAATAATTCAGAAACATGGCTATTAATTGAATAAATACAAACCAAGAATATGATCTCAATGAATATATTTTCTTAAAAACAAATTTGCAATTCAAATGATAAGAAAGCGGAATTGCCAAAATATATGAATATAAAACCGACTTAAAATCATTCGACGTGATTGAGAAAAACATCAAATATGCCAAATACGCAACGCACGTCACTAAAATCCCGCTAATGCCGAATTTGACGATGGTGACAAATTCTTTATTGTTGTAATTTGCAGCTACCATGATTCCAGGTCCAATACCAAGTGCAGCGGCACTTGCTCTCAAGTCAAATTTTAATTTTGTGCAAAAATGCCGGTCCATGCCTAGGCGCAATGATAACCGACTGCCAACCTTTCCCCTATTCTGGTTGCGTTAGCCATGATGGTAAGCGTGTGTGATTTTTCGGAAAGCAGCGGCAAAGCGGCGCCGTCGACAACATGCACCCCAGCCAATCCGAATAGCTCTCCCGAAGATCCGGTTTCGCCTCGCACCGGATTGATCCGCATGGGCAATGTACCCGCATAATGTATATCTGCGCCGGCTTTGGCAGCGGTAAAACTCATGGGCAGCATGTAGGCGCCGAGCTGTGCGTATGCCTTACGCAACCGCGATCCCGCCGTCTTCAGCAACACTGCGGTCTCTTCTTTGAAGCCACCTTTGATATGCAACGCTCCGGCGCCATCAACAGATACATGGTTGTCCGACAGATTACCCGGCAAAAACAGATTCCCGACCACGCACGAGCTAAGCAATGCTTTCAATAGGTCAACGCCATAACGCCGGCGCAGCGGCAAATAATTCACAAATTCAGAGATCGGCAGGCCCGACGTTGCAAAAGTAGAACCCAGCACATGGATGTCGTCGCGCAAAGACAATACAAATGACAATTGTCCTAGGCCGAAGCCAGTATGACGGGCAGCTCCAAACGATGACGGCAAGCATAAAACGAAAGCGGCGGTGGGGCACGACAGGAGTCGAACCGACTGTTGCATCTGCAATGCATTCAAAGCGAGACGGGTGGTAGCCAACGTTCCGGCCGCCAACAATATTCTGGAGCCAGAAAGCGATTTGGCCTGCTTTCCAGCGGTACCTTCAATCAACCAATGTCCGTCGCCTTGTCTTAAAGCATCGACCACCATGGTTTGGTGATAAAAATTGGGGAACAGTTTCAAGGCGGCCAGATCTGTGCTGGCTGAATATAGCGCTCCGCGATCACAGCCATAAAGACAATTTCCTTGGTTGTTGCATCCCTGCCGGCGCCCAAGATCTTGGCTGAGCACGGCAATCCTGGAACGCCCAAGACGAAACCCCGTTCCGTTCAACGACTGGCGATGTTTCTCGTAACGAGCGTACATGCGCTCATGTAGCGCATCCATTGCAATCGGCGGTTGCGACCATGAGTCCAATCCAAAATAGTCCGAGAGATCATCGGCTTCTGGTCCACTGATTCCAATGCGTTGCGCCACCAACCGATAGGCATTTTCCAGTTCGAAGGGCGGGCATGGAAACTCTTCTAGCTCCGCCGATGAAAATCGTGCGACGCCACAGCCCCATGCATTGGACAGGCCGCCTTGCGCAAGAGAGCCGATCGCGACAAAGTTCTCGGAATTAATATGATTGGCGGTATTGAATTCGCTGAATACTTTTGCGTGCGCAGGAACCCGCATTTTTGGAGAAATCGCATCGTGCATACCGAGTGCATGCAAATCACTGCCTATCATCCACTTCCACTGTTCCTGGTCGTATTCGCGCGCTGCAAGAAACGGTTGCCGTGGCAACTCACCGGCCGGACTGTTTCCCCCATCAACCATCAATACCTTTTTCCCCGCAGCGACAAGCGGAAATGCGGCGGAAACGCCAGCAGGCCCACTTCCGACAATAATTACATCGAAATCCGCCGTCATTTCGTAAATTCCACGTTCAAACGACGTAAATAGATCGGCAACCAAAAAAAACTAGACAGTCGCCATACTGCCTCCATCACCACCGACCACGCAATCAACATGCCATATCGGACCGCGCCAGAATGCTCACCGATACCGATGAACCGTGAAGCGCCAACTGTCGTTGCTTCGGCCAGAATCGTTGCCGTATTCAATCGCCACAGAAACTCTTTCCCTGCAGCTGATGAAGTGAAGCCACGGTCGTCCAGCAACGCCAATGCCAACGGCGCATGAAGCATAAAAGCCGGTAATTCCAGCGGGATCCCGCTACGGAACAATTCAACGGCACGCACATAGCGCCCTTGAACAGCTAGCCCAGGCTTTCGCTTTAACACGTAGGTCAGCATAGATTTAGCCTCACGCGCAAGTGATCGTCTATTCTGCCTCTCGCCTACGATTGTGGCGCGCCGCATACCAGATTGCAGCGAGCGCAAATCCAGCGCCAGACTGCGCAAATCCTCAGCGGTATGCATTTGTGGTAATGCAAACAACGATGCAAGACGCTCAATCCCAAGTTTGATGCTTATTCGCTCTCCCAGCACCAATGTTGCCGCTCGCACGAGAAACGTAGGCACTGGCACGAAAATACGGCGAACCCGTAGCCGCTCTGAAGCAATCAAACCCAAAAAATGCGTGAATGAAACTGGCTGCGCTGCCGCGACACAAAGAATACGCGGGGTTAAATCCTGACGTCCAGCCACTGCCAGCAATGCGTTTGCGAGATCATCCACATGCACCGGCTGAACACGTGGCGCGGGAAAGAATGCTGGCAATACTGGCAGGCTTCGCACCGTAGCGCTCAATATGCCAAACAATCCCTTTTCATCTCCACCATACACTTGGCCGGGACGAACGACCCAACCGCCTGCTTTCAGCACTTCCTGCTCAATTGCCCATTTGGTGCGTCCATACATGGTCGGCGCATCTTTACTGGCAGTTTGGCTGGATACGAAAATGAATTTGGCGCCGGAACGCAGGGTTGCCTTCAACAATAAGCAAGCGGAAGATATCTCTGCAACACAATCGCTTTCAGATGCGAGCTTACCGCTGATAGCCAGATGTATGACAGCTCCTGCGTCGGCCGGAATTTCGATCGGAACTTTGTCGCTAATATCGTAATGTGACCATTCCCCGGTATTCGCTCCCCCCTTTGTGCGAGACAAGGAAATCACTTCATGGCCACGATCTTTGGCAATGTGCCGTAGCTTTGCACCGATGTACCCGTTGGCTCCCGTAATCAACAATTTCATTAAATTACTTTCTCAGGCACGATGAAATGACGCGGGGCTTCATATGCCTTGCAGAAGCTGGATTGAAATCGATTGAGAAACCAAAATAAATAATTTTTTACTTCAATGTCCATAATGTCTCGCTAATGCAATTTTTCGAAGATAGATCACCATCGATCATTTCGAATCAAGATTTTTGATCACCGGACACTGACTTTGTGAAAGTGAATTTTGTAGTAATCCAATAGGTAACAATAAATAGCAAAATATCGGATGTCGCCTTGGCATAAATAGGATTATGTATTAGGAACAGGAGCAAAAATAGTACTGCGGAGGACACCGGCGTATACAAGAGCGCCAGTCCAAAATATTTCTTGGCGTGATCAGTCACTTCCGCAGAGTCGGTAATTTGATAGGTGAAGCGCCGGTGCATGAAGAAACCGCTCACCGCGGCTACAACTTTCACAAGCACATTCGATGCAATCGGATTCCATCCCAACTTAACCAGGCAATAATACCCCCCCATGTCGATCACGTAAGCGATGGCCGCAATGATGATGTACCTAACAAATGTGCTCATATATCGGATCGACTCCTAATTTTCCTGGCGGGCGCGCCGACCATCACAGCATACTCTTCGGTATCTTTAGTAACGATCGAGTTGGCCCCAATGACCGTGCCTTTCGCAATGACGATGCCAGGCATAATTACCGCACCGGCGCCGATCCAGACATCGTCTCCGATGACTATTTTCTTTGGAATTGTTTTCCTTGCAAAAACAGGCGGAAATCGGCCTTCGATTGGATGTTGTCCGGACGAAATGGTCACGTTGCTTCCAATAAGTACGTAAGAACCAATTTCTATGCCGCCAATACCATTAATATAGCTGCCAGAATTGACCGCAAAATTCGACCCGACGGTAATTCGGTCTGAATGCACCAGAACGACGTTAGGTTGCAGCCAGATAAATCCTTTGCTCGACCTGAAAAAAACTTTGCAGATCAGCCCCCTCAGGATGACTCCTAAGGTAGTCGGTACAAGCCCGAAAATACCAAAGAACAATGATTCGAATTCGAGACGGAATAGCTCGGTCAACGAATAGCCTTTGGCCTTTTCTTTCAGAAATTGAATATACTTCATTGGCTAATGGACTAAATTGGCAATTCGATTATTGTGCATCGCATTTTGATTTATCTCCGATCGAACGCCCTAGATGCCGTGGACGCCGAGGTATTGACGCAATATCTTGCCCAATGAACGCCAGCACAAACTGCAAGCCGGTCAATATTGGTAGGGCCGACATCATTACTGTACCGGCAGGAGTGGGGGCAGGAATGACAGAACGAGCAGCCTCAAGCCAATGATAGGCTCCGTAACAAAGACCAAATCCCAATAGCACGAGCCCAATTGGAAGTTCGATCGAACCCAGTGATAAATCCCGCAGATAATAGTTGTAGAAAATCCGTTTGCCGAAATTGCGAACGTGTTTTATCAAAAACTCTCCAACGATCTTTGATATCTTCAGTCCACTGACTTCGTCGGCATATTTTGCTGACATTGGCACGTCCACAGCAACAGCCCGCATGATATTCAAACGAAATAACATGTCGGTTTCAAAAAAATAACGCTGGCTTATTTTCTTGAACGGCAAATGCTTCGCAACATCGGCATGGATCGCAGTATAGCCATTGGTAGGGTCAAATAAATTCCAGTAGCCGGTAGAAAATTTCGCCATCAGGGAAAGAGCTGCATTCCCGAAAAGGCGCAATGGCGGCATGGCGCCAATCTCTTCCAGATCATAAAAACGGTTGCCTTTGGTGTAGTCAGCCTGCCCATACAAAATCGGCTGCACGAAACGTGGGATCAGTTTCGGATCCATCTGGCCGTCGCCGTCAACCTTCACTATGATATCTACGCCATCGTTGATGGCTGCTTGATATCCAGTCATGACCGCGCCTCCAACGCCAAGGTTCTCTTCATGACGCAATACAACCACGCGAGGATCGACGCAATTTGCCACTACAAAGTCGCCAGAATTATCAGGGCATTTGTCGTCAACCACATAGATTCGCGCGACTTCAGGTCCGATCGAACTTATCACGTCGATGATGTGGCGCGTCACCTTATAACTTGGTATGACAACTGCGATCACTTGTTCGGCAGCGCTTGCACCAGGCAAGGACGTCCGCTCCTGGGTTTCCATGAATTGCATGGTCAGGTGACCCCCACATTCTTCTTCTTTTTGAGGCCAGCCAATGGTTTATCTATCAGCATCACTACTCCCCATGAAACTATTATGGTCAAAACGAAGGAAATGGCAAAAAACTCGAACGACCGCATCTTGATCCCGAACGGGATCAAGCATACGGCAACTGTCGTGTGAAACAAATACAGAGGATAAGACAGGTCGCCCAGCACAGAATCCAGCTTGCCGGTCTTTTGAGAAGACAAGGACAAGACCACCCATCCCGAAAGGATGATGGAGGCATAGAGACCGTATGTCCATGGCCATTGATCGTACTTAAGCCACACCAGGCAATGCAGCAACCAGACAATAACGCTGATTAGAGGCGCCCTGAAAATGTTAAGCTTTTCCCGATATTGTGACAATAAACAACCGCAGGAAAAGACCATGAAACAAGTCAGGAAAGACGAATAGCGCTCGCCAAAAGTTTCTATGGTGAGCCCATACTTCAGATTCAACAGTACGCTGAGAATCAATGATATCCAAGCTGCAGCCCGGCTGAAAGCCAATAGCGGCATCAGAACATAAACACAGACCTCTACGGCAAGTGCGCCCGAAACCGGAACAAACAAACCGGGAGCCGGTACTGCAAGCAACAGCAGATTCGCCGCCCACTCGCGAATACTATGCGGCCAGTTGAATTGCGGATTCAGGCTTGAAAGTGTCACTCCGAATTTCGGCAAGATCAGGAGACAAGCTACGCCTGCCAGTATGGCGACAACATAAGCCGGATAGATTCGTAAGAACCGGTTGTAAGCATAGTCGGCCAACCCACCTCTGCTGTCACCGTACTTATGGGTAAGTACGTGCGTCATCAAAAAACCGCTCAGGATGAAAAATCCCCAGACGGCATAGGCCGCGGGGCCATCTAGCATGCCTGACCACAGGTGCGAAATGACTACCAGGAACGCTAAAAAGAAACGCCATGTTCCGAGCCCCAGCTTCATAGAGTTCCTTGAGCGGCCGGCTTTACATCTAGCTTGTTGCACCAAAGCGCAAGCGGGCGCGTATTGCGCTCAACATCCAGATCCAGATCGTGAAGAATGTTTCCTAGAGTCTTCCAGGCGGCTTCAGCCCCCCAGGCGCTTTCTGCGAAAGCAATTCCAGCTTCGCTAAGTTGCGTCCAGAGCGACTCATCCTGATAGAGTTGAACCACCGCGTCAGCAAACGCTTGCGCGCCGTCAGCCACCAGGATATTTTGACCGGGCGTCAACGACATGCCTTCAGCTGCAAGAGAGGTCGCAACTGCCGGCAATCCCGCGGCCATCGACGTACCGATCTTGCCCTTGATGCCGGCGCCAAAACGCAGCGGCGCTACCGACACACGCATACGATCCAGCAGCGGCGACAGATCTTCGACAAATCCGGTGATGATGACATCCTCACTGGCCAATGCTTCGATCTGCTCCGGCACGTTGCTGCCTACCGCGTAGAACCGCACTCCCGGCAACTTCTGGCGCAGGATCGGCATTATCTCAGTCACGAAGTAGATCACCGCGTCGATATTCGGTACATGCTGATAGCCGCCTACGAAAACGATATCGCACCGGTCGTTGAATGTTTTATCCGTGCCGCGAATATCCATGATCAACGGGAAAACGTGAATTTTCTGGTCAGGCATTTCTCGACGCAGAATTTCTTGCTCGGTCATGCTGACCACAATGCTTGCGTCGGCCCCACGAATGCTGTCGAACTCTATTTTCTTCATTTGCTCCGATTCTTCCCGCTTCACCGCATCGCCAAGCATGTCCGCTTCCCTGGACATTCTCAGATAATGCAAATCGACAGTATGGAATAGCACCTTGGCCTGCGGGCACCACTTGCGCACCAACTCAAGATGATTCACCACAACCATGGGCCGGAACATGAAGACCAGGTCGTAACGCTCCCCGACTTCGATCACATGCTGCCTAACCGAATTGCAATACGGCGCGTAAAGCACTTCAATCCCGGCGCGCTGCAGCGCAGAAGTGTAGTCGGGCAAGTACAAGAAATTATTTTCAGGAATGAAGGTCACCTGGAAATCCATCTCGCGCAATAAGAGCAGCAAGTTGAATGTAATGACCGAGCCGGCATCCTGGTCGGGAGTTGGCGTGCAATGATCCAGCACCAGTACGCGGCGCTTGGCCATGCGGTCTTTCGCGTCATCGACATCGACGCCGTTCGCCTGATGGCTGGCCAGGCGCTTTTGCCAGCGCTGAAACTGCTTTTTCAGATTCGCTACCTGATAAGCTTTGGCGCCCTGCCCGGTATCCGTGCCTGAAGTAATGCCCTCATAGTGGACGACGACGGAGAGAGGCTGATAAATGACGCGATATCCCCGGTCGCGAATCTTGAGTGCAAGATCGGAGTCCTCGCAATATGCTGGCAGATAGTGCTCGTCAAAACCGCCAAGCTCCTCAAACAGGGACTTGGTCAACATAATGGACGCACCGGAGCAATAGTCGACCTCGCGGGCATAGTTGTACATGGGCTGCAATTGGTCCTGGTTGCGGCCGAAATTCCAGGCGCTGCCGTCTTGCCAGATAATGCCGCCGGCTTCCTGCAAACTGCCGTCCGGATATACCAGCTTGGAGCCAACCAATCCCGTTCCAGGAAACTCTCGGAAAGTCCGGAGCAGCTCATCGAGCCACCCGGAGGTGACTTCAGTGTCGTTGTTGAGGAAGCATAAATATTGGCCGTTGGCTGCCTTGGCGCCGAGGTTGCAGGAACGGATGAAACCTTGGTTTTCCTGATTCGAGATCAGCCGTATGCCTTTTATGCCTCGCAAAATATTGGCGGAGTCATCCGGCGAGCAATCGTCAACCACGATAATCTCGAACGCCAGCGCAGGCGAATGTGCAGCAATCGACGCCAGGCAGCGCAGCGTGTAGTTGCTCTTGCCATAAATAGGCACGATGACGGAAACAAGCGGCGTAAGCGAAGTTGCCAGTTCAATCTTGTTTTTGCTGAGATCGAACTCTGAGTATGGTGTTCCAACCACAGCCCTCGCCTGAAGCGGCGCTGGGGGAACAACCTGTCCGAGGCTGGCCCGCAGCAAACGTGGTGCATATTTTTCCAGCGCCGCTCGGTGCCCTGCTCTTGTTTCCTCACTTAATGGCAGACGTAAATAGAGCGCCCTGCCGGTACGGGCTGCAAATTTCACATAGCGCTTGGCTTGTACCACCGGATGCATCAGCCAACGCCGGCTTTCTCTCAACGGCATTGTGATTTTCCAGGAGTGACTTGATGTCAGCCTGGATAATTCGGCTTGCGCCTGTTGCAACTGCTGATCCAGACCCACAGCCCATTCGCCACGCGTCACCGTCTCAGTGCTCAAGGTAGAAACCCTGCGTTCAAGCTGGTTTATTATTTGCTGCATATTAACCAACTGCTTGTTTCTTTCCGTTGCAACCCTGGACCACTCACGGATCTGCCCATCTCTTTCAGCCACGACCCGGCTCCACTCCCGAATCAGCTCCGAATCGTTAATGGGCTGTTCCAGCATTCCCGACGCCAGCACAGGCAGCTCGCCGTCGGACGCAATTGCGACCCAATATACCGGCTTGCTCATTCCAGGCACCTGGCCTACGATCTTGCCCTGGTACGAATAGCTCGATGAACGCGTGGCCATCGATTCCGAAAATATGCCCGATCCGTATACGATGCGCTGCCCAAAGTAGCTGGTATTTTTAAAGTAATTTCCAAGCAGCTGCTTGAATTCTTCCTCGAGCAGTTCCTTGACGTGATAGGGATTGCTGTATCCAGGCTCAATCGAATAATGATATTTGTCGGGACTGGAAATCAACACCACTCCGTTCGGACGCAGCACCCGCTTGAATTCCTGCATCATCTCTTCATGCTGGTCGTGATGCTCGATGGTCTCGAAGCTCACGATCATGTCGACGCTTGCGTCGGGCAGCGGAATGCTGGCGCAACTGCCTACCCGGTACTCCAGGTTTTTCTTCTGGTAGCGATTCTTGGCGTGTTCGACCGCCTCTTCCGATATATCGACGCCGATTACCTGCAGCGCCTTGTTGGCGAGCATGGCGGAACCATAGCCTTCGCCGCTGGCGATATCCAGCACCACCTTGCCGCCGGCAATTTCGCACGCCTGCAAATACCGGTGCAGATGTTCAAGCACGATATTGCCCTGTTCTTCGGGCACGAAGCGTTCACCCGTAAATTCCAAACCGTCTAGTTCTGTCGTCACGTCAAATTCCTTGCTACATCAAGTTTTATCTGCTGCATCGGTATGCCAATCAAGCCGGTAGACGAACTGCTAGATTCCGACTTGAACATCACCGCATCCGTGATCCAGTGATGCTGGATATGCTGTTCTTGCGTTCCGCTGGCAATGGCCACATTCACGCTGTAATCGCCCGGCGGCAGCACCGGCATCAAAAAGGTGAATTCCGCCCGCAGTTCGTCTCCCGCCGCTCCGACCAGTTGTTCATCCACGTGGCTCAGGTAGGTATTGTCTCCAAACAAAGACTGTCCCAGGCGATCTTTGATATAAAAACCGATGATCGGGCCGTTTAGCCGCTCGTGCGCAGTTGCCTGCACGGCCAGCGTAACCAGCTCGCCGCCGACCACCCAAGACAGCGGAGAATCATCTTTATCCAGGAATTCGACAGCCGTGATTTGCGCGCCGCCGTTGCCGAACGACCCCGCCTCCGGATCAAACTTGAACACCTGCAGGTCGTTGCGCAGGTTGCTGGCGTTGATGAACGCCAGCCGCTGGTCTTTTTGCGGACGATCGCTGTCGCGGCTTTTGATGGCCTTGAGCTTGGTGGTGCTGCTCTTACCTTGCTGCGCCTCGTAAAACGCTTCCAGGTACGATTCGCACACGTCCTTGGGACTGCCTTCCTGCAGCGCCTTGCCTTTTTCTATCCAGATGACATGGTTGCAAAGACTCTTGACCGCGCTCGTGTCATGGCTGACAAAGAGGACCGTTCCGGTTTTCATGAAGGCGCGTAAAAACCGCATGCATTTTTGCGTGAAAAACGCATCGCCGACTGCCAGCGCTTCATCGATGACGAGAATATCGGCATCGACGTGAGCGATGACCGCGAAGGCAAGACGCACCATCATCCCGCTGGAATAAGTCTTGACCGGCTGGTCGATAAAATCGCCGATATCCGCGAATGCCTCTATTTCAGCAAACCTGGCCTCTGTCTGCTGACGCGTCAATCCCAGGACGCTCGCATTCATGAAGACATTTTCCCTGCCGGTGAACTCCGGATTGAAGCCTGATCCCAGTTCCAGCAATGCGGCAACACGGCCATTCACTTCAATCTGGCCGTTGCTAGGATGCAGCGTGCCGCAGACGATTTGCAGCAGGGTTGACTTGCCCGATCCGTTGCGTCCGATGATACCGATGCTGTCGCCCTTCTTGATCTCGAACGAGACGTCTTTCAGGGCCCAGAATTCCCGGTAATACTGCTGCTGCGGCCGCCCGCCGAGGCGCTGCAGGCGCGGCATGACAAACTGCTTGAGGCGATCGCGCGGATTCTCGTAGATCTGGTAGCACTTGCTGAGATTCTTGACGCGGATAGCGATAGCGCCATGCTCGCTCTCGCTGCATGCCCTCGTCGCCTCGACCGGCATATTCAGTTCTTTAGAGGACATCGGCAAAACCCTTCTTGGTCTTCTGGAACCAGGCATACCCTGCCCACGCGACGGCTACAGCAGCAAGCGTATAGATACCCAGGCCGGTCCAGTCCGGGAAATGTCCCCAGATGAGCACTTCTCGAGCTTGTTCGATGATGAACGTCAAAGGATTAGCCATGATCCATACGCGGAATCGTTCCGGCACGGCGCTCACCGGATAAAAGACCGGAGAGAGGAACATCAGCACGGTCGTGATAATGGTGATGGTCTGGCCGACATCGCGCAGGAACACTCCCAAAGACGCCAGCATCCAGGCAAAACCGACAATCAGGATAATCAGCGGTAACAATACAAGAGGCGCAAACACCGCCGTCCATTGCAGGTAGCCGTTGAAAATCGCAAAGGCAACCAGCAGCACGCTCAGGCTGATCAGGCTGTGGAACAGCGCTGCGCCCATCGCGACTATCGGCAGTATTTCGATTGGAAATACAACCTTCTTTACGTAATTGACATTGGAAACAATCAGGCTTGGAGCACGGTTGAGCACCTCGGAAAACAAACCCTGCACAATCATGCCGACAAACAGCAGCACGGCAAACTGGGTTTTGCTTTCGCCGGAGCCGGCCCAGCGAGATTTGAATATTTCCGAAAAAACGAACGTATATACGCTCAACATGAAGACTGGATTGAAGAACGACCACGCCAGTCCCAGTACGGACCCTTTGTAGCGGCCCACGACCTCGCGCCGCGCCATCTGGAAAATAAGCTGGCGGTTATGCCACACGCTCTTGGCAAGCGATTGCAAAGAAGCTGGCTGGATTGCATGCGGGTTCATAGATTATCCGACCCTGTCTTTTTTTGAAGGCAGGATGCTAAAGCACTTTCCCAACTTGGCAAATCTGAAAAATTACGGATAAATTTTTCTCCAGACATCACCGAGTACGCCGGGCGCTTGGCCGGCAACGGATAGTCTTGCGTAGCAATCGGTGTCAGAACCGGTTTCTTGCCAGTCATTGTGGCTGCCACGATCGCCTGCGTGAAACCATGCCATGTGGTTTGCCCCTGGCATGTCAGGTGATAGATTCCCGCGTGCTGCCGCAACCAGTCAATTGCATCTGGCGCCTGGATGCTTTTGGCGACGACCGCTGCGGTGCTGTCGGCAATCGTGCCGCTCCATGTCGGCGAACCGTGCTGGTCGGCCACAATCCGCAATTCGTCCCGCTCCTGCGCCAGGCGCATCATCGTCAGCAAGAAATTCTTGCCGTACATGCCGTACACCCAGCTGGTGCGAAAAATCAGATGTGGAATACCTGCTGCCTGGATTGCCTGCTCGCCGGCCAGCTTGGTGCTTCCATAGACGTTGACCGGACAGGTAGGATCGGTTTCCAGGTATGGCCGGTCTTTACTGCCATCGAAGACATAGTCGGTCGAATAATGAATCATCGCAGCGCCGATTTTCCCGGCTTCTTCCGCCATGACACCCGGTGCTTCGCCGTTGATGCGCATCGCCAGCTCCGGTTCGCTCTCAGCCTTGTCCACCGCCGTGTAGGCGGCCGGATTGATGATCAGCGCCGGCTTGACGGTGCGCACGACATCGCGCACCTGGTCGAGATCCGACAGGTCCATCTGGCTGCGGTCCAGCGCAATGATTTCACCCAAGCCGCGCAGGCTGCGTTCCAGCTCGTGGCCGACCTGACCGGTTTTCCCGGTAAGCAGTATCCTCATGCAAAAACCTCGGCATCCGCAAGCAATTTACCGACCTGGTCCTTGCCCGACAACAAAGGCTCCCCTTGCAGCGGCCAGTCGATGCCGATCGCAGGGTCGTTCCAGAGGATGCAGCGCTCATGTTCCGGCGCCCAGTAATCGGTGGTTTTATACAGGAATTCGGCGGATTCGCTGGTAACCACGAAACCATGGGCAAAGCCGGGCGGCACCCACAATTGCCGCTTGTTTTCCGCGGACAAGACAACACCCACCCATTTGCCGAACGTGGCGGAGTTTTTCCTGATATCGACTGCAACGTCAAACACTTCTCCGGCAACCACGCGCACCAGCTTTCCCTGCGGCTGCTGGATCTGGTAATGCAAGCCGCGCAGCACATTCCGTGCGGACTTGGAATGATTGTCCTGGACAAAGCTGCTGCTTACGCCGCTCAATTCTGTGAAACGGCGTTCGTTGAAGCTTTCGTAGAAAAATCCCCTGTCATCGCCAAATACCTTAGGCTCGAAAATCAACACGTCGGGAATACTCGTGGCTTGTATTTGCATCGTTAATACACCTTATCTGTCAATAAACGCATCAGGTACTGGCCATAGCCGTTTTTCTTCAGCGGCTGCGCTAGCGCGTCAAGTTGTTCGGCATTGATATAGCCTTTGCGGTATGCGATTTCTTCCGGGCAGGCGACTTTCAGCCCCTGGCGATTTTCGATGGTCGCGATGAACTGCCCCGCTTCCAGCAACGATTCATGGGTCCCGGTATCGAGCCATGCCATGCCGCGCCCCATCAGCTCGACATTCAGGCGTTGCCGCTCCAGGTAGACCCGATTGACGTCGGTAATCTCCAGCTCTCCGCGTGGCGACGGCTTGATGCCTGCTGCGATGTCGCATACCTCGCGATCATAAAAATACAGGCCGGTTACGGCGTAATTGGATTTTGGCTTCAGGGGCTTTTCTTCAATGCTGACGGCACGGCGCTGGTCATCGAATTCAACCACGCCATAGCGCTCCGGATCGTGCACATGATAGGCAAATACGGTAGAGCCTTCCGTGCGCGCCGAGGCTTCGCTCAGCTGGCTTTCAAAATCGTGGCCGTAATAGATGTTGTCGCCCAGGATCAGGGCCGAGGATGCATCGCCGACAAAATCCCGGCCGATGATGAATGCCTGCGCCAAGCCGTCCGGCGTCGGCTGCACCGCATAGCTCAGTTCGATGCCCCACTGCCGCCCGTCGCCCAGCAGCTCTTTGAAGCGAGGCGTATCCTGCGGCGTCGAAATGATCAGGATCTCCCTTATGCCCGCCAGCATCAGCGTAGTCAGCGGGTAGTAGATCATCGGCTTGTCGTACACCGGCAACAATTGCTTGGAGATCGACATGGTTACCGGATACAGGCGCGTGCCGGAACCTCCCGCAAGAATAATTCCTTTACGGCTTGGAGAAATTGGCGTTGTCATCAGGCAGTCCCTTCGGAACCTCGGCGTTGCTCGTAATTCTTTTCAACCCATTTCAAATAATCACCGGACTGGACATCCTTTACCCAATCCTGGTTGGCCAGGTACCACCGGACCGTCTTGCGGATGCCCGTGTCAAAGGTTTCCACCGGTTTCCAGCCCAGTTCGCGTTCGATCTTGCGCGCGTCGATGGCATAGCGGCGGTCGTGGCCGGGACGGTCGGTAACGTAGGTAATCTGGTCGCGATAGCTGCCGGCCGCCTTCGGATCGAGTTCATCCAGGATGTCGCACAGGGTATGAACCACGTCCAGGTTGGCTTTTTCATTCCAGCCGCCGATGTTGTATACCTCGCCTGGCTTGCCTGCTTCCAGCACGCGGCGAATTGCTGCGCAGTGATCGCTTACATAAAGCCAGTCGCGCACTTGCTGGCCGTCGCCGTATATCGGCAATGGCTTGCCGGCGCGGGCATTGGTGATAATCAACGGAATCAGTTTTTCCGGGAAATGGTAGGAACCATAGTTGTTGGAGCAATTGGTGGTCAGCGTCGGCAAGCCGTAGGTGTGGTGGTAAGACCGGACCAGGTGATCGGAAGCCGCTTTCGATGCCGAGTAGGGACTGTTGGGCGCGTACTGTGTGTTTTCGGTAAACGGCGCGTCGTCGGGGCCCAGGGTGCCATAGACTTCGTCGGTCGACACATGCAGGAAGCGGAATCCTGCCTTTTCCGCATCGGGCAAGGCGCTCCAGTAAGAACGGGCAGCCTCCAGCAGGCCAAACGTGCCGTTGACATTGGTTTCCACGAACGCCGCCGGTCCGTGGATCGAGCGGTCGACATGGCTTTCCGCCGCAAAATGGACAATCGCGCGAGGCTTGTATTGCGCCAAGAGAGCGGCGACTTGCGCAGTATCGCCGATATCGCCCTGCACAAAGACATGGCGTGGATCCTGGCGAACGCTCGCCAGGTTATTGATATTTCCGGCGTAAGTCAGCTTATCGAAGTTAATCACCGGCTCGTCATTTTGCGCCAGCCAGTCGAGTACGAAATTGGAACCGATAAAGCCCGCTCCACCAGTAATAAATATCATGTATATATCCTAAAAATTGAGTTCTGAAGACTTGCGCCACATTCAGCGGATACCCCGCATTTCTTCGAAATCACCAAATTCGTGCGTAACCTGGAATTATCCACTATTCGCAAGGAATATAAGTTACCTAAATATCATTTCCCCGCATTTGACCAAGTACAGAGCAGTAAGCAATGTAACAAATTGTTGCGAAATAACAACTCAACAACACTGGACATTAAATAGTAAGCTTCAGACCACAACAAACCTTGGAAGTGCCACGTTGCCCATCCCGTGCTGCTCTTGGCGTCCAAACCGCAATAGGTATCTGAAAAACCGGCTAGCGATCTACAATGGCGGACTCCATTGCTGCCATCGCTGCAAAATATGACATCTATCAGTCCTACCCTATACGCCGTCGGCGATCTGCAAGGTTGCCACCAAAGCCTGCTGAACCTGCTGGCGCGCATCGACGCCGCCACCCCGGATGCACGCCTGATTTTCGTCGGCGACCTGGTCAACCGCGGTCCGCAATCGCTGGCGACGCTCAGGCTGATCCGTTCCCTCGGCGATCGCGCCCAGGCCCTGCTCGGCAACCACGACCTGCATCTGCTGGCGGCCGCGCACGGCATCCGCAAACTGCACAAGGGCGACACGCTGCAGGAAATCCTCGACGCGCCCGATCGCGATGAACTGCTTGACTGGCTCAGGCAGCGGCCACTGGCGCTACAGGAACAAGACCATCTGTTTTTACACGCCGGCGTGCTGCCGCAATGGTCCGCCGCCAAGACGGTAGCGCTGGCGCAAGAAGTCGAGGCTGTGCTGCGCGGCCCGCATTGGGTCGGCTTTTTGCGCGAAATGTATGGCAACCAGCCATTGCACTGGGACGACGCGCTGCACGGCAACGAACGCTTGCGCTGCATCGTCAACGCCTTGACGCGATTGCGGTTTTGCACCGAAGACGGAACCATGGAGCTGGCGGCCAAGGAAAGCACCGGCATATCCATGCCCGGCTACCTGCCCTGGTTCGATGTGCCGCAGCGGCAGACCCAGGACGTGACCGTGGTGTACGGCCATTGGTCGACCTTGGGGCTGGTGCTCAGGCCGAACCTGATTGGACTGGATACCGGCTGCGTGTGGGGCGGCAAGCTTACCGCGGTACGGCTGGCCGACCGGCGGCTGTTTCAGGTCAGCTGCCCGCAAGCGCAACGGCCGGGATAAAAGTCAGGTTTCTACCCCGTCTAGGCGACCCTGTCTAGGCGACCCCTTCTTTTTCCGTGATCTCCAATGCTTCGGCAATCGCAGTACGTGCGAGGACGGCCAGGTCGCGGCGATGCGATCCGGTCGTATCGATAGGCGCCAGCTGGATCAGCTCAGCTCTCATCGACGAGGCTTTCAGGATCGCCAGCATGCTTTCGGCAAACGTCATGTCGCCGATAAAATCCGCGGCCGGATGCAGTGCTCCGTGTTCATCCAGGTAGCGCAAGGCATACGGCTGCACCGGCACCTTGGCGTCGAGCGCGGCTTCGAACAGGTTGGCGTGGAAAGGCAGGAGAGAGCCCTGCGCCGCCGTGGTCCCCTCAGGGAAGAAGGCAACCCGCGCGCCTGCTTCGATACTCGTCACCAGCCCCTGGAATATGCGCCGGACATCGCGCTGCTTGCCGCGTGCGATAAAAATCGTGCCGCCCTTTTCGCACAGCCAGCCGATCAAGGGCCAGTCGCGGATATCCGACTTGGCCACGAACTGGCAGGTCTGGATCGAGTTGATGACAAAAATATCCAGCCACGAAACATGGTTGGCAACGATCAAGGCGCGCGCTGCCGCCGCACTGTCCTGCGGACTACGCAGCGTGACCTGGACCCGGCAGATCGCCAGCAGCCGGATCGACCACAGCCGTATGCGCCGCTGCCGTCCAGCGTTGTCGGTCAGGGGAAACACCGTGGCGCAAGTCCACAGGCCGACCAGCAGGTGCAGCAGCACGCGCGCCAGGCGCAAGGCGAACCACAGCTGCTTCATGCGCGTTCAAATGCTATATGGCCGGCCACAATCGTGGTTTTCACGCGTCCGCACAGCTCATACCCGAGGAATGGCGTGTGCTTGCCCTGGCTGGCCAATTCCTTGGCTTCCACTGTCCAGCGCACGGCGGGATCGAAGAGGCAGATATCGGCGACGCTGCCGACTGTCAGCCGGCCGGCAGCCAGGCCGGCCACGCCGGCGGCGTCGGTGGTGATTTTCGCCAGCGCGCGGCTGACCCTTTGCTGCCCTGGCGCCACGCATTCTTCGGCCCACTTCAGGGCCAGCGACAACAGCAGTTCGAGGCCGGTGGCGCCGGGTGTTGCTTCGCCGAACGGCAGCAGTTTTTCATCGTCGTCGACCGGCGTGTGGTCCGAGCAGATGGCGTCGACCGTGCCATCCAGCAGCGCCTGGCGGATCGCATCGCGGTCGCGCTGCGAGCGGAACGGCGGCGTCATCCTGGCGTTGGAATCGAAGAAGCCGATATCGACGTCGGTCATGTGGATGTGATGGGCGCCGACGTCGCAGGTGATCGGCAAGCCTTCTTTCTTGGCGGCGCGGATCAGTTCCAGTCCCGGCGCCGATGAAATGCGGCACAAATGCACGCGGGCGCCGGTCTCGCGCACCAGTTCGAAAATGGTCTGCAGGCGAATCGTTTCCGCCATGGTCGGCACACCCGACAGGCCGAGCCGCGAAGCGACTGCGCCGCTATGCGCGATGCCGCCATGCCCCAGGTAAGGGTCTTGCGGCCGCAGCCAGACGGTATAGCCGAAGGTGCGCGCGTACTGCATGGCGCGCAGCAGGACGGTGGTGTCCAGGATCGGCTCTTCCGCCTGGGCGAAGCCGATGCAGCCGGCGTCGGTCAGCTCGGCCATCTCGGTCAGTTCCTTGCCTTTGAGGCCGACCGTCAGGGCGCCCAGAGGATAGACATGCGCCTGGTTCAGGCTCTTGGCGCGATGCTTCAGCATCTCCACCAGGCCCGGCTCATCGAGCACCGGATCGGTATCCGGCGGACATACCAGGCTGGTGACGCCGCCCTGCATGGCTGCCTGCATTTCCGATTCCAGCGTTGCCTTGTATTCGTAGCCCGGCTCGCGCAGGCGTACGCTCAGGTCGACCAGGCCCGGCGCCACCACCAGGCCGCTGGCGTCTATCGTCTTGTTGGCGGTGAAATCGGCCGGCGCGCTGCCGACGCCGATGATCTTGCCGGCGGCGATGAACAGGTCTTGCTGGGCATCGATATTGTTTGCCGGGTCAATCAGGCGGCCGTTTTTGATGTGGAGTTTCATCTGTAAATGTCGTGGCGATTCTATAAATGATTATTATCTGGATTAAGGCTCGGGACGGTGCAGCTTCAGTTCCCGGCCAGGATGCTCATGACCGCCATCCGCACCGCGATGCCGAATGTCACCTGCGGCAGGATCACCGCCTGCGCGCCGTCGGCAACCGCCGAGTCGATTTCCACGCCGCGGTTCATCGGCCCCGGATGCATCACGATCGCATCCGGCTTGGCCAGCGCCAGGCGCTCCGGCGTCAGGCCGTAGCTCTTGAAGAATTCCTGCGCCGACGGCAGCAAGGCGCCGCTCATGCGCTCGTTCTGCAGGCGCAGCATGATGATCACATCGACCCCTTTCAAGCCTTCGTTCATGTCGGTGAAGACGCGCACGCCCATCTGCTCCAGGCCGCTGGGCAGCAAAGTGCGGGGGCCGATGGCGCGCACTTCCGGCACGCCCAGGGTAGTCAGTCCATGGATGTCCGAACGCGCCACGCGGCTGTGCAGGATGTCGCCGACGATCGCCACCGTCAGGTTGCTGAAGTCTTTCTTGTAGTGGCGGATCGTGTACATGTCCAGCAAACCCTGGGTCGGATGGGCATGGCGGCCGTCGCCGGCGTTCACCACATGGACGTGATGCTGCCGGGTATCGGTCAGGTGCTTGGCGATCAGGTACGGAGCGCCGGACTGCGCGTGGCGCACCACGAACATGTCGGCGTGCATGGCCGACAGGTTGTCGATGGTGTCCAGCAGCGATTCGCCCTTGCTGGCGCTGGAGGCGGAAATATTCAGGTTGATGACGTCGGCCGACAAGCGCTTGGAGGCGATTTCGAAAGTGGTGCGGGTGCGCGTGGAGTTCTCAAAGAACAGGTTGAACACGCTTTTGCCGCGCATCAGCGGCACTTTCTTGACATCGCGGTCGCTGACGCCGACAAAGGAAGAAGCGGTGTCCAGGATATGCGTGACGACGGAAGTCGGCAGTCCCTCGATCGTCAACAGATGTTGCAGTTCGCCGTTTTTATTGAGTTGGGGATTAAGCATTGGATTGGATGATTAAAGTGAAGCTGCCGTCGTCGGCGCGTTGAAGTTGTAAGGACTGGCCCGGCTGCAGCGTCACCGCATCGGCGATGAAATCGGCGGCTACCGGCAAGTCGCGCTCGCCACGGTCGATCAGCGCCGCCAGCATGATTTTCTTGGGACGGCCGTAGTCGAACAATTCGTTGATCGCCGCACGCGTGGTGCGGCCGGTGTAAAGCACGTCGTCCACCAGCAGGATGGTGGCGTCGTCGACGTCGAACGGGATCTGGGTCGGCTTGATGTCGGCGCGCAATCCCTTTTCGGAAAAGTCGTCGCGGTAGAACGAGACATCGATAAAGCCAAGACGCTCAGCCGGATTCAGGCGCAAGGCCGTGACCAGGCGTTCGGCGATCCAGGCGCCGCCAGAGTAGATGCCGATGACAGCGACATTGTCGGCTTGCGCCAGGGCTGCCTTTACTTTTGCCTCAAGCACCTGGTACAGCGCTTCAGCATCGAATTGGGGAGTGGTTGTAGTCATTGCATCTTCACCGCTAAGTCAAGGTCATACAGATAAATCGTCAGGCAAACCGTCAAAATACTGCTGCAGGATGATCGCGGCAGCCTGGTCGTCGATCACATCTCCCCGCTGCTGCTTGATCACCGCTGACGAATAGCGTTCATCGACCAGCACCGTGGCGACATCGTAGCGGCCGTGCAGCTGGTTGGCAAAACGCTGGCAACGGACGCTCATCTCGTGCGTTGCGCCGTCCGGATGCAGGGGCAGGCCCACCACGCACAGCACCGGCTGCCACTCTTTGACCAGGGCCGAGATTTCGGCAAACTTGCCGTCGTTGGTGGCTGCGCTGATGACCTGCAACGGCTGCGCCTGCTTCAGCACGGTGTTGCCGACCGCCACGCCGATGCGTTTCAGGCCGAAATCGAATCCCAGCACGGTGCCGGCGATATCCGTCACGCCAGCCATGCCAGGCTCCCGCACAGATCTTTCGGCAACTCACGCACGCCCGGATTCCCCGGTCAGCATGTACGGCGAAATCCCCAGCAGGTTCACCGCGGCGGCAAACCGCTCGGCAATCGGCAATTCAAAAATGATGGCGGGGTCGGCGGCGACAGTCAGCCAGCCGTTGTGGACAATCTCGCTTTCCAGCTGGCCGGCACTCCAGCCGGAACAGCCGAGGCTGACCAGGATGCGCTGCGGGCCGCTGCCATGCGCCACTTCTTCCAGCACGTCCTTGGAGGTGGTCATGGCGATCTGGTCCGTCACTTTCAAGGTGGACGAATAATTCTTGATCGGCGCATGCAGCACAAAACCGCGCTCAACCTGGACCGGGCCGCCAAACATGACGGGCCGGTCGGCGATCGGGTCGTCGAAACCCAGTCCAGGGCTGATTTCAAGCTTGAGGTCGATGCGGTCGAACAATACCTGCATGGTCATGTCGGTCGGCTTGTTGATCACCACGCCTAGTGCGCCGTTGGCATTATGTTCACACAAATACACCACGGTCCCGCCGAAAACGGGATCCAGCATGGAAGGCATTGCAATAAGGAAATGATTTGTCAGATTCAAAGGAGGGGAATCAGCACCAGCCTTCGCGCCGCCCTTGCGCGCGGGAGAATCGTCCGGAGTTGTATCTAGCTTGGCCATGGACCGCATTTTATCAGTTTTGAATACGCTAAAGCCGCTTTGAATAGTGTCGCATGTCGGGTAAAGTCGCCGCAAGCCGCCTCGGCGTTGCCTCACAATCATTCATTTTTCATCTCCATCGCGCCTGCATGCTGAAATTCGAGAAATCCCTGGTCTGGTTTCGCCGCGATTTGCGCGTGTCCGATCACGCTGCCCTGCACCACGCCCTGAAAACCAGCGCGGCGGTGTTCTGCGTGTTCGTGTTCGACACCGATATCCTGCAGCCATTGCTGGATGCCGGCCTGAGCGCCGACCG
This sequence comes from Collimonas sp. GW821-FHT07E08, assembly GCF_059418905.1. Lineage (NCBI taxonomy): Bacteria > Pseudomonadati > Pseudomonadota > Betaproteobacteria > Burkholderiales > Oxalobacteraceae > Collimonas > Collimonas sp. GW821-FHT07E08. Next base: position 43,099 of record NZ_JBWKQR010000015.1, read on the forward strand.
CCGGGTTGAGTTCATCCACGGCAGCGTGATCGAGCTCGACCTCGAATTGCGCAAACTGGGCGGCGGACTGCTGGTGCGCCACGGCGCCGCCGGCGATGTCGTTCCTGCGCTGGCAAAGCAGCTTGGCGTCAACGCCGTGTTCAGCAACCACGACTATGAGCCGCGGGCGCGGCAGCGCGATGCCGATGTCGCCGCATTGCTGGCTGCCGATGGCCGGGTCTGGCACAGCTATAAGGACCAGGTGATTTTTGAGCGCGACGAAATACTGACCATGGCAGGCCAGCCGTTCTCCGTGTTCACGCCCTACAAGAACGCCTGGATGAAAAAACTGGCAGTGGCCGATGGCTCTTCTTTCTTGAAACCCTACCAGGTAGAAAAATATGCGGCGCGCCTGGCCTCGCCGTCCTCCTCTCCTCCTGAAACAATCCCCAGCCTGGCCGCGCTGGGATTCAAGAGAACCAACCTGCGAGAACTGAAGATCGCGCCAGGCATGGCTGGCGCCGCCGCCCTGCTGGAGGATTTCACGGAACGTATCGGGCAGTACGGCCAGAGCCGCGATTTCCCGGCCGCCAAGGGACCATCGTATCTTTCAATACACCTGCGCTTTGGCACTATCTCGATTCGTACGCTGGCCCGCACGGCGTATCAGACCTTGCACCAAGGCGCCGCCGCAGGAGGTGCGGCAATATGGCTGTCGGAATTGATCTGGCGCGATTTTTATTTCATGATCCTGCATCATCATCCGCACGTGGCAATGGCCGCCTTCAAGCCAGGCTATGACGCCATCCAATGGGAAAGCGGCGAACGCGCACACAGCCTGTTCCAGGCCTGGTGCGACGGCCGCACCGGTTATCCGCTGGTGGATGCCGCCATGCTGCAACTCAATCAGAGCGGCTATATGCACAATCGCCTGCGCATGGTGGCTGCCTCCTTCCTGATCAAGGATCTCGGCATCGACTGGCGTTGGGGGGAACGCTACTTTGCCGAGCGCCTGAACGACTTCGATCTCGCCGCCAATAACGGCGGCTGGCAATGGGCTGCGTCGTCGGGTTGCGATGCGCAACCCTATTTCCGCATTTTCAATCCGCTTACCCAATCCGGGAAATTCGATCCCGATGGCAAGTTCATCCGCCGCTACCTGCCGCAACTGTCAGCGCTCGACAGCAAACACATCCATGCGCCATGGCTGGCGCCCGCGCGGGAACTGGAACGGGCCGGAATCAAGCTGGGACGGGATTACCCGCTACCGCTGGTGCAGCATGACGAAGCACGTAAGGCAACCTTGCTGCGCTACGAGGCGGTAAAAAAATGAGTGCGGAGTAAGAGAAATCCATGCGCGTGTGCGAAAAATACATCTTCCGCACACGCGCATGAAAGGTTATTGCAGAGTGTTGACTTCTTTGTTGATGAACGACTTGATGGTGCTGATCAGCTCATCTTCCTGGTACGGCTTGCCCAGGTACTCGTTGACGCCCAGCTCCATTGCATAGCTGCGGTGCTTGGCCGCCGTACGCGACGTAATCATGATGATGGGGATATGGCGTGTGCGGTCGTCATTGCGGATGTTGCGGCTCAGATCGAAACCATCCATACGCGGCATTTCAATATCCACCAGCATCACGTCCGGCGTAATCGCCTGCAGCTGCTCCAGCGCATCGACGCCGTCTTTCGCCAGCACCACCTGGTAACCTTCGCGCGACAGCAGGCGCTGGGTAACCCGGCGCACGGTCAGCGAATCGTCGACCACCATCACCACGCTCTGGCTGCGCAAGCCCTGCACTGCCTGGGCCGTATGCGGCGTGCCGGATTCGGCGCCGACGCTCATCTCCGCTACCGCGCCCAGCGTTTCGTGGGTCGCCAGGTGCGATTGCCGCGGCGCCCGCAATTCGTGCGAAAAACGCATTGCCAGCGGCACCGGATTCAAGATCAGCACGATATCGCCCGAACCCAGCACGGTTGCACCGGCAATCCCGATCATCCGCGACAGCTGCGGGCCGATGTTCTTGACCACGACTTCTCGGTTGCCGACGATTTCATCGACGTGTATCGCTACCCGGTCGTTGCCGCTGCGCAGGATGATGATCGGCGAATATTGCTGCGCCACCGGCACCATGTCGATATCGCCCAGCAAGGTAGACAGATATTGCAGCGGCACTTTATGGCCTTGCCAGATCAGCGAACCATCGTTATAAGCGGCGGCCAGCGCCTTCGCCTTCAATTGCTGCACCTGTTCGACCAGCGCCGACGGCACCGCATACGTGCTGCCGCCCGTGGTCAGCAGCACCACCTGGGTCACTGCCAGCGTCAACGGCAGGTGGATCGTGAAATGCGTGCCCTGGCCAGGATCGCTGCTGACAGAGACACGGCCGCCCAGCGATGCTGCCTCAGAGCGCACCACGTCCATGCCGACGCCGCGGCCGGCCAGTTCGGTGACGTCTGCGGCGGTGGAAAAGCCGGGACGGAAAATCAGGTCGGTGGTTTCCAGGTCGGATATCTGCTCGTCGCTTTCCAGCAAGCCGATCATGCGCGCCTTGTCGCGGATGCGCTGCAGGTTCAAGCCTTGGCCGTCATCCGACAGCTGGATCAGGATTTCATTGCCGTCCTGGCGGATTTCAATCTTCAACTCGCCGGTTTCGTTCTTGCCGGCAGCGCGCCGCGCTTCGCGCGATTCGATGCCGTGCACGATCGCGTTACGCAGCAAATGCTCGAACGGGGCGATCATTTTTTCCAGCACGCTGCGGTCGATTTCCACGTTGCTGCCGCGGATGTCGAGGTTGACCCGCTTGTCCAGCTCCTTGGCGACCTGGCGCGTGAGCCGGTACAAGCGCTCGGCGATGCTGGCAAACTGCACCATGCGCACATGCATCAGGTCCTGCTGCAGGTCACGCGTCAGGCGGCGCTGGGTCAGCAAGTCGGCGTTGGCGCCGTCTACCGTACTGGTCAGGTTCTTTTGCAGCGAGGCGACGTCATTGACGCTCTCGGCCATCATCCGGGTCAGTTCCTGCAGCCGGGTGAAGCGGTCGAATTCAAGCGGGTCGAATTCGCGTTCGCCGGCCAGCGTCATGCGCGAGCTGATCTGCGCTTCCGCCTGGATTTCGATTTCCCGCAACTGCCCGCGCAGGCGGTCGACGTTTTCGGTCAGTTCCGACAAGGACATCTGCAAGGTGCCGATGCCGGATTCCAGCCGCGAACGTGTGATCGACACTTCACCGGCCTGGTTAACCAGCCGGTCCAGCACTTCGGCGTTGACGCGCACCTGCGACACCAGGCCGGTGGCGCTGGTAACCGCGGGCACCGGCGCCACGCCAGCGGCCAGCGACGGCATCACGCTCGGCAGGTTGACAGGATCGTGCGCTTCCGGCGCAGGCGCGGCGGCTACGACCGGCTGCTGCGCCTGTGGATTGCGCAGGTTCTCGAACATCTGCACGCCGCGGTCATAATGCGCCAGCAATTCGTCGATGGTGTGCCGCGAAGAGCTGCCCGTTTGCAGGATCACTTCGATATGGCTTTCCATCTCATGCATGTGCTGGCCCAGCACCATCGCGCCGGCCATGCGGGCGCTGCCCTTGATGGTATGCAAATGACGCAGGATCGCTTGCGACGGCTTGACGTCGGCAGGGCTTTGCTGCCAGCTGCGCAGGGCGCTGCCGATTTGCGGCAGCATGTCGCTGCCCTCTTCCAGGAATATCGGCAGCAAGTCAGGATCCAGTTCATCCCGCACCACCAGCGACGGATCGATCTCTTCCTTCGCCGGTTCAAACAACTGCTGCACGGCTACGGCCGGGGCCGCCGCTATCGGCTGCATATCGCCTGCATCAGCCGGGACGCTTGCGCATGTTTCTTCAATGATCGCAGGGACCACGTGGAGATGGCTCTCGGCCACTGGCTCGGTTATCTCTGCAACCGCTTGCGGCGGCGCTACGTGGACAGCGGCTATCGTCTCGCCGACGGTTTCCGGCAACGTTTCCACGCCGCGCGATTCCTGGCCCTGCCACAAACTATCCAGGCTGCTGACCAAGGCCGGCTCGTAATACGGCATGTCGCCTTGCGAGAACTGCTGCAGCATCCATTTGATCCGCTCGACGCCAAACTGGAGCGTGTCGTAGTCGGTTCCGTGCAAGCTGCTCGGCTGCAGCGCCATCCGCTGCAATGCCATCTCGAGCGCATGCGCCACTTCCTGCAAAGGCTTGAAACCTACCGTGGCGGAACTGCCTGCCAGCGAGTGGGCGGCATGGACCGACTGCGTCATGACCGGCCGTTCCGGCTCATGCCGCCATTCGGCGAAATCGTGCGACAGGTGACGCACCAGCTGGTCAGTCTCGGCCAGGTAGATATTGTAGAGCGGCAGGCTGATGGTCAGGTCGCCGATCTGCTTGGTGCTGTCGTCATGGCGGATTTCCTGCATGCCAGGAAAGGCGATCACTTCCGCACTGGCCGTCGCTGCCGCCGGCGCTGTTTCGATAGCCGCGGGTTCCGCAACGGCTTCCGCCTGCGCCTCGAACTGGATTTCCGGCAAGCCGGCTTCTGCTATAGCCGCAGGCTGCGACGCGGCGGTAAACAAGGCCAGGGCGTCGTCGCTCAGCTGGATTTCTTCGGCCTGCGCCGGCAACTCAAGCAGATCGCTGAATTCCAGCAGCTCCTCCGGCTCAACCACCGCAACAGCTGCAGGATCGGCAAATGGTCCGCCGTCACGCACCCGCGCGGCGATCTCGGCCAATGCGTCAGGCGTCCGTTGCGAATGCCCATGCTGCTGGATTTCCTTTACCCAGCCGTCCAGCTGGGTCACGGCATGGTCCAGCAAGGCGTTCAGGTCGGCGCTCACAGCACGCGATTCCGACAGCCACAGGTTCAATACCTGTTCAATGCTCCAGGCTGCTTCGCCGAAAGCGTTCAAGCCGATCATGCGGCCGCTGCCCTTGAGGGTATGGAATGCGCGGCGCAGTACTGTCAAGGGTTCTTGCTTATGCGGGGCGTCGTGCAGATGCAGTTGCGGCAGGGTCTGCCTGGCGTTCGTCAGGACCTCGTCCGCCTCGGACAAAAAAATCTCACGCAGTTCGGCGTCAGCCTCCTCGTCGCTGACTGCTGCCGGCGCTACCGGCGCCGCGGCTTCTGCCGTGTGCAGCGGCACGATGGTGGTGACGATTTCCGCCAGCGACTGCTGGGATGCTGAAAAATCCGGATGATCGAGGATGTCGATGGCTGCCTGGGCGCGGTCGGTAGCTTCGGGATTGTCGCTCAAGGCGGCATCGACCCGCATCTGCACCAGCGACTCTTTCAGCCGTTCCTGCAATTCCGGGTCATGCGGCTGCGCGGTCAAGGACAGCGCCAGTTCCGCCGATTCCTGCTGGTGCTGCAGCAGCTCGTCTTCCACCGTCGCCAGCTCAGGCAAGGACGGCAAGCTGTCGCCTGCGGCGGCCGGCGTTTGATTGTCGGATGCAGACGACGGCACTATCGGATCAGGCTGCGGAGCGGCGACCACGGCGCGCCGTTCCAGCAGGTTGATGCGGAACACGCCCGCTTCTTCGTCAAAAGTGAAATGATTGTTCTGGGTATCCGACTGGTGCTGCAGCGTTTCGATAAAGAAGCTGAGCGCGCCGATGTTTTGCGCAATCCGCTCGAATTCTTTCTGCTCCGGCACCACGTCGCTGCCTTCGGCGGCAAAGCGCTGCAGGGTGCTGCGCGTATGTTCGACCACGCGCATGGCGTCGCTCTGCTCCTGGATCGCCAGCGCGCCCTGGATCTGGTGCAATACCTGCTCGATCTGGGCCAGCACTTCGCGCCGCTCCGGATCGTTGAAGAATTCGTCCAGCATCTTTTCGACCTGGCGCAGGCTGGACAGCATTTCAGAAGCCAGCATCTTGACCGTCTGGCGCTGCTGCGCCTCGCGGTAGATATCGTCGATCCATTGCGCCGGCTTGCCCAGCGTCTCGCCGGACACGACCGACAGCAGGCGCGCCGTCATTGCATCCGCGCGCTCGGAAAAATTCTCCGGCAGGCGGCTGATGTGGTTCAGCGTGTTTTCGATAAACAGCAGGCTGGTGGCGATTTCCATGCAGATCGCATCGCCCGGCCGCGAATGCGCAGCATGGCGGGCAATGCCGTTGAGTTCGCGCAGCAGCTTCGACAGCGACGGCGCGTTCAGCCGGCTGCCGGCTTCGCTCAAGCCATGCATTTCCTGTTCGAAGGCAGACGCCGGGCTGGCGTCGCCGCTGGCCAGGCGGTCCCACATGTTCTTGGCCTGCGCCAGGCGGTCCTTGGCGGCGCTCAAGGCATCCAGGCTGATCTGGCCGTAGTGGCGCGTGCTGTAGTCGGCCGGCACCAGGCCGTTGAGGCGATAGGCGACACGGATCTGGGTCGCCAGCTTGGAAGTCTGCTCGATGCCGGCGATAAAGAACAAGGCGTCGCGCAACAGCCGTTCCGAGATGCTCGACGAACCCTGGCTCAGGCGGCGCAGCTGCAGGTTGATGCGGGCAAACAGCTGCTTGACGTAGAGCTCGTTCGATACCTGGTCGGTGGCGACCGCTTCGGCGAAGCCATGCATCACCCACCAGAACGCGCGCGATTGCTGGTTGCGCTGCATCTGTTCGACTTCAGTCACCACCGTTTGCATGGCGGTGGCGTTTTCCAGTTCAATCGCCTTGTCGGCGCTTTTCAGGAACGGCAGCAGCGCGCGCTCGAAGCGCTTGCGCAACGGCAGGTAAACGTCGGCCTGGACCGCCGCGGCTTGCTCTGCCGCAGGGAAATGGGGGCGAATCGTCAGGTCGGGGAAAAACAGGTCGGCCGGATGGATGCGTTCAGCGCCGCGGATCTCCAGCAGCGCCTGGTAATACGGAAACAGGCGGACCGGCTGGTGGCTGCCGCCGGCCAGCACTTCGTCCAGGTATTCGATCAGCGCCTGGTAGGCATTGCCGATAACCTGCGCATGCTGCGCGCTCAGTTCGGCATGGCCGGACTCGGCGCGTTCAAGTATGTCTTCAACCGTTTCGGTGATGATGGTGACGCCGTCGATATCGACCATCTGCAAAGCGCCGTGCGCCTGGTGCAGGTAGGTCTTGGCGTGGCGGACAGCTGTCAGGTAATTGTCGCTGGCAACATCGCCGGCTTGGGCCAGGGCGGCGCCGGACTGGTTCAGCGCCTCGCGAATTTCGCTCATCACCCATGACAACGGTCCGGTATCAAGGTGCGTCCGCGCAGAGTCAGCGGTGCTGGAAAAATCGGTGGTCATGACTGCCTCATGGATTCAGGGAGTGGCCAGGGAATCGACCACGATGCATATCCATTGCCCGGGCACGCGCGACAACAGCGCAAGCCCCGGGGCAAGGATGCCGTGCCTGCTGGTCCCGGTTCAATGACAACAAACGGGGCAGCAAGCACGGTGCCACACATTAATTGGTCACGCGGAAACGCGATACCGAGCTCTTCAAATCTTCTGCCAGCTTGGACAGTTCACGAATCGACAAGGCCGTCTGTCGTGTACCTTCCCGTGTTTTTTCAGTCACTGAAAGAATGTTTTGAATGTTGGTAGCCACGCCGTTTGCCGAATTGGCCTGCTGCTCGGTTGTGGAAGAAATGCTTTGAATCAGTTCCGCCAGGCGGTTCGAAACGCGCCGGATATCCGACAAGGCCGCACCGGCCGCATCTGACAGCTTGGCTCCTTCGACCACCCCTTGCGTCGAACGCTCCATCGCCACCACCGCATCGTGAGTGTCGGTCTGAATGGTGCGCACCAGCGCGCCGATCTGCTTGGTCGCCGCGCCGGAACGTTCCGCCAGGCGCTGGACTTCTTCCGCCACCACCGAGAAGCCGCGGCCCGCTTCGCCTGCCGAAGCCGCCTGGATCGCCGCATTCAGCGCCAGCACGTTGGTCTGTTCGGTAATGTCGGAAATCAGTTCGGTGATTTCACCAATTTCCTGCGACGATTCACCCAGCCGCTTGATGCGCTTGGAAGTTTCCTGGATGTGCTCGCGGATTTCATTCATGCCTGAGATCGCGTTTTCCACCGCCTTGGAGCCTTCTTCAGCCGCACTAACCGACTGCCGCGCCACTTCAGCCGACTCGCTGGCCGATTTGGAAACGTCGGTAATCTGGGTCGCCATGTCCAGGACCGCTTGCGTGGTTTCCTGAATATCGCGCGACTGCCGCTGCGACGCTGCCAGCAGTTCGATCGAAATGCTTTGCGCCTGGTCCGATGCGATCGTCACCTGCTGGGCGGTGGCGGTAACCCGTCCTACCAGCCCGCGCAACTCTTCCACCGTATAGTTCACCGAGTCGGCGATCGCGCCGGTAATGTCTTCCGACACCGTCGCCTGCACCGTCAAGTCACCGTCCGCCACTTCCTGCAATTCATTCATCAGGCGCAAAATCGCGGCCTGGTTCTGGTCGTTGGCGTTACTTGCATCTTCTTCCTGCTTGATCGCTTGCAGACGCTGTTCTTCCGCTTCCATCCGGCGCACATCGGCTTCATGGGTACGGTGACGTCCGTCCTGCACCTGGACCCAGGCAATCCCCGCTGCTGCCAGCAGGGTAACCAAGGCAGCCAGCAGCATCAGCCAGAACCAGATGCTTTGCGAGTCCTGCGCCTCGCGATAGGTATCTTGCAATGCGCCCAGGCGTTGCTTGAGGTTTTCGTTCTCGGTAAAGATCAGCTGTTCCGATTGTTTCGCCGAAACGAAGTTCTGCATGTTGCCCAGGATCGATGCCACCGATTCCTGGTACTCGGCAAAGCTCTTTTCCAGTTCGGTCAGCTTGCTGCGCTCTTCTTCGCTCTTGCTGGCCGGCAGGCGCAATACATCGCTTCCGTTCAGGAAGCCGCTGACGATGTCGCGGAAAGTATTGGTGTCCTTGCCCAGCAAGAACGCGGTTTCCGGGTTCACACCTTCGGAGGTCAGGAATTCATTGGCGCTGCGGCCGAGACGCTGGGTCAGCATGACCAGCTGCGAGGAAGCCGCGATTTCGCGCGGAGTGGCGCCGGTCTGGGTTTTCAGTGTCGCGATCTGCTCTGACAAATCGAGCAGGTTGGGCGAGATGCCGTTCAGTTTTTGCAGCGTCACACCGAAGCTGGTCAATTCCTTTTGCAGCTTGAGGATGGTCTCCGCAGCCTTGTCGGTATTCGACCAGACCTTGTCGACTTCGGCCAGCTTGGAACCCATGGTGGCGCTAGGGGTGCCGATATCGTGCCCCTTGTAGTCGCCGCCCTTGCGCAGGATGCCCAGGTCCTGGTTGAATTCCTTGCGGCTGTCGGCCAGCTGCTTGAACGCTTCAGGGTTACCCTGAATCGCATTCGGCGTCGCCTTACCGATACGCTGCGAGTGCATCAGCGCATCGCCGGCGATCTGGGTCTGGGTCGAGCTCATCGCTGAACTCTTGGCGCTCAGCCACAGGAACAGGATGGTCAGCAGCAACGCGCCGACCAGCACGGTCACCAGCAGCCGGATCTGCTTTTGCTGCGGCAGTTTGCCGATCAGCGGCAATGGCGAGGAGTCAGGACTGGCGAGGCTGGCGGCGGCACTGGTGAAGGACGGTGCAGCGGCGGGTTCCTTGGCAGCTTCCTGAGGAGCGGCGGCAAACGCCGGGGCAGGGGCCGCTTGCGGCGCGGCGGCCGGCTTCGGCAGCGGCGCCAGCAGCGCCGCAGGCGGCGGTTCAGGCATGAAACGCTCTTCCATGACGGTCTGCTCCGGATCATGCATCAATGCTTCCTGCACGAAACGATCGCCCGCTTCGCCCTGCTCTTCCTTGGCCGCCTTGGATAAAGACGGTAGTTTGAATGCCATTACAGAATCTCCTAATTGCAAATTCGCTGCCACCGGATACCGCTGCAATTGCAACGGCACCTGGGACTCATAAACCTACTTGTAAAAAACGAGGGTCGTGCAAGATCTGGGCCATGCTCAGCTCGGTCCAGAGCTGCGAGTCGCTGTCGAGATAGCGCTTGGCGCCTGCCTGGTCCAGTGACTGCGGGGCTTGCAGGGTCATCTGGGCGACGTTGCGCAAGCCCAGGACGCGAGAAACCAGCAAGCCGCTGTTGAACGAAAACGATGGTGCAAAAGCGACAATCCGGCATTCCTTGTCAATTTGCGTCACCCCAAGGCCCTGGAAACGCGCAAAATCGATCACGCTGATCAGCGTGCCGCGCACATTGCTCAGTCCCAGGTACCAGTCGTGGGTCAACGGCACCCGCGAGATCTGGTCGACCGCGACGATCTCGCCCGCCTCTTGCAAATTCAGCAACCAGCGGGTCTGCCCGATCAGCAAGCCGAGCTGGCTTTCCTGCGCTTCGGTGCCGCTGCGCGCAGCCTGCATCCGTTCCAGCAAGTGCGACTGGAATTCACGCAGCCGGCTGCGGCGCGAGTCGGCGTCAAGGGCGACCTTGTTGACGGGTAGCGACGAGGGCGATGTTTCTGCCGTCAGATGTGAGCTTGATTGGGTCATATTGATTGGGCGCTCATTTCGCGTAAACTCGGCTTAAATTCAGCAACGTTGGAACCGGCGCTCGATTAACCAAGCGCAGCGATTTTCGCCAGCAGTTCTTTCGGATCGATAGGTTTCACCAGGTAGTCGCGCGCACCTTGGCGCAGGCCCCAGATACGGTCGGTTTCCAGGCCCTTGCTGCTGCAGATGATGATGGGGATGTCCTTGGTGTCGTCGTCGCGCGTGATCGAGCGCGTTACCTGGAAGCCGTTCTGGCCCGGCATCACCACATCCATCAGGATCAGCTGCGGCTTGTCGGCCTTGATCTTGTCGAGGATGCCTTCGCCGTTTTCGGAAGTCGACACCGAGTAGCCGGCCTTCGCCAGGATATCGGTCAGGAAATAACGCTCGGTTGGCGAGTCGTCGACGATGAGAATCTTCTGTATGGCCATGTTCAACCTTTATTTGCTTCGTACTTCAAATTATGTAAATCAGTCAGCCTGCATCATGCAATGACCGGGATGGCACCGTCCGCTGTCTGCGTGTGCTGGCGCACCGCCTTCAGCAGACTGTCTTTGGTAAACGGTTTGGTGAGATATTCGTCGGAACCGACCATGGCGCCGCGTGCGCGGTCAAACAGGCCGTCCTTCGACGACAGCATGACCACCGGCGTAGCATGGAATTTAGCGCTCTTCTTGATCAGCGCGCAGGTCTGGTAACCATCCAGGCGCGGCATCAGGATGTCGCAGAAAATCAGCGCAGGCTTGTGATCGTTCACTTTCGCCAAGGCATCGAAGCCATCTTCGGCAAGTACGACCTGATAACCAGCCTGGCTCAGGAAAATTTCCGCGGAACGCCGGATTGTGCTGCTATCGTCAATGACCATTACCTTCAGGTTGACGCCGCCAAGTGATGTTGTCATGAAATCGTCTCATTCAATCCAAATAAATCTACGGCGTCACTGTAACAAAGAAAGACATTCCTTAGAACAATGTTTATGAAGGGCAGCCGATAAAGTTCAATTTATTTTGTAACTTGAGACAATAACTTGATATTCCTGCAATGAAAATGTGGTATTTGGCTTAAATGGCAACCATTTCAAAGTCTTCCTTGCGCGCGCCGCATTCCGGGCAAGTCCAGTTCATCGGCACATCGTCCCACCGGGTGCCGGGAGCAATGCCTTCTTCCGGCAAACCGGCCTCTTCGTCATAGACCCAGCCGCAAATCAGGCACATCCAGGTTTTGAACTCTGCGGGTTTGGTAGTTTTGGTAGTTTCGTCATTGCTCACAGCGGTGATCCTTCAATCAAGTAAAATGCAAAGTCGGATATCTTAATCTACCCGCCGTGCAAAACCAAACTTCTCCACTTATATTGACCTTCGGCGTTGCCGACCCCGTCGGCGCCGCCGGCATCCAGGCTGACCTGGCCACGTTTTCGGCCATGGGCTGCCACGGCCTGTCCGTCATCACGTCGATCCTGATCGGCGACACCGCCCGCATCGAAGACACCCAGCAGATCGACGCTGACTGGGTGGCGGACCAGGCGCGCGTGCTGCTGGAAGACATGCCGGTGTCCGCCTTCAAGGTAGGCGCCGTCGGCAGCATCGAAAGCGTTTCGGTGATCGCCGAGATCGTCTCGGATTATCCTGAAATCCCGCTGATTCTAGACCCTTTTTTATCGGCCATGCCAGATCAGGGGCAAGACAGCGAAGACCTGCTGACCGCCATCCGCGAGCTGCTGGTTCCGCAGACCACGGTGATGCTGGTATCGGCGGTGGAACTGTCGCGCCTGGCAGAGACCTGGCGCGAACCTTCGTCCGAAGACATGATGAGCCTCGATGCCATGCGCATCATCGAACTCGGCTGCGAATACCTGTTCGTGACCGGCACGCCTACGCCCGCGGCCGAAATCGGCAACACCCTGTTCAATGAATCGGGCGTGGTGCGGCAAGACAGCTGGCCGCGCGTTTCGGGCTCTTTCAGCGGCGCCGGCACCACCCTGTCGGCAGCGATCGCAGCGATGCTGGCCAACGGCCTTGACGTGCCGGAAGCGGTGTCCGAGGCGCAGGAATTCACCCTGGCCGCCGTCACCGCCGCGCAACGGCTGGGCATGGGCAAGCTGATCCCGGACCGTTATTTCTGGGCCCGCGAAGAGGGGCTGGAACGGCATGACGAGGATGGCGGCGACGCCTCCTGACCTGCCCCTGGCCGTCGCACGCGACAGCACCTTTCCATACTTATTTTTCAACGATCAAGAATATGACTTCCAATAACGACACCTTGTTTGCCCGCGCCCAGCTGACCACTCCCGGCGGCGTCAATTCGCCGGTGCGCGCCTTCCGTTCGGTGGGCGGCACGCCGCGTTTCATCACGCGCGCCGAAGGTCCGTATTTCTGGGACGCCGACGACCGCCGCTATATCGACTACATCGGTTCCTGGGGTCCGGCGATTGTCGGCCACGCCCATCCGGCCGTGGTCAAGGCAGTGCAGGACGCCGCTGCGCGCGGCCTGAGTTTCGGCGCGCCGACCCAGGGTGAAATCGAGATCGCCGAAGAGATCTGCAAGCTGGTGCCGTCGATCGAACAGGTGCGCCTGGTCTCGAGCGGCACCGAAGCCACCATGAGCGCGCTGCGCCTGGCGCGCGGCGCCACCGGCCGCGACAAGATCGTCAAGTTCGAAGGCTGCTACCACGGCCACGCCGATTCGCTGCTGGTCAAGGCCGGCAGCGGCTTGCTGACCTTCGGCAATCCGACTTCGGCCGGAGTGCCGGAAGATTTCGTCAAGCACACCCTGGTGCTCGACTACAACAACGCCCAGCAGCTGGAAGACGCGTTCAAGGACATGGGCGACCAGATCGCCTGCGTGATCGTCGAGCCGGTGGCCGGCAACATGAACCTGGTGCGCGCGACGCCGGAATTCCTGCAGACCATGCGCCGCCTGTGCACGCAGTACGGCACCGTGCTGATTTTCGACGAAGTCATGTGCGGCTTCCGGGTGGCGCTGGGCGGCGCCCAGGCGCTGTATGACATCAAGCCCGACATCACCGCGCTGGGCAAAGTCATCGGCGGCGGCCTGCCGGTGGCGGCGTTCGGCGGCCGCGCCGACCTGATGGGCCACATGGCGCCGCTGGGTTCGGTGTACCAGGCCGGCACGCTGTCCGGCAATCCGGTAGCGGTGGCGGCCGGCATGAGCACGCTCAAGCTGATCCAGGAGCCTGGTTTCTACACCAGGCTGGGGACGCAGACCGGCAAGCTGGTCAACGGCCTGGGCGCGGCGGCGAAAGAAGCCGGCGTCACCTTCAGCGGCGACGCGATCGGCGGCATGTTCGGCTTGTATTTTGCGGCGGCGGTGCCGGATAGTTATGCGACAGTGATGGCGTCCAGCAAGGACCTGTTCAACAAATTCTTCCATGCCATGCTGGACGCCGGCGTATACCTGGCGCCGTCGGCGTTCGAAGCGGGTTTCGTATCGGCGCAGCACGATGACGCGGTGATCGAGGCCACCATCGCCGCAGCGCGCGGCGCATTCGCGCAGCTGGTTTAAGCTGCACGCAGGGCGGTTTCCCGCTCTGCTTTTCAAAGTATTTTCAGTTGAGCCAGCCGCGCCGGCGGAAATACCAGAACGGCGTGATCGCCGAGCACACCATCAGCACCAGCGCAAACGGATAACCGAGCGCCCAGTCGAACTCCGGCATGAAATGGAAATTCATGCCGTAGATGCTGGCGATCAGGGTCGGCGGCAAGAACGCTACCGAGGCGACCGAGAAAATCTTGATGATCTTGTTCTGGTTGATGTTGATGAAACCGACCGTCGCATCCATCAGGAAGTTGATCTTGTCGAACAGGAAAGCAGTGTGGCCGTCCAGCGATTCGATGTCGCGCAGGATCTGCCGCGCATCCTCAAACTGGTCCACGCTCAGCAGGCGGCCGCGCATCAGGAAACTCACCGCGCGGCGCGTATCCATCATGTTGCGCCGGATGCGGCCGTTCAAGTCTTCTTCATGCGCCATGGCGCTCAAGGCTTCGGCCGCGGCCTGGTCCGTCAGTTTCTTTTGCAGCACGCGCTGGCTGACCTCATCCAGCTGCTTGTATACGCCCTCCAGGGCGTCGGCGGAGTACTCGGCATCGGTCTGGTACAGGTCCAGCAATACGTCCTTGTAATCGCCGATAGACCCCGGCCGCGAGCGTGCGCGCATGCGCACCAGGCGGAACACCGGCAAATCCTCGCCGTGCACCGAAAACAATATGTTGCGCGCCAGGATAAAGGCGACCGTAACGGTGGACGACGGACCGTCGTCCTCTTCAAACAGAAAATCGGTGCGCAGGTGCAGGTCGCCGTTTTCGGCTTCATAGTAACGGGCTGATGCCTCGATATCCTTGACCTCGTCTTCCCCCGGCAAAGTTACGCCGTAGATACTCTTGACCCAGGCCCGTTCCTGGTCGTTCGGTTCGGTCAGGTCGACCCATACCGGCTGTACTTTCTCAAGGTCGCTGTGACTCTCGATGTTGACCTGGCTGAGGCGGCCGTTCTGCAAAACAAATACATTGATCATGCTTACCTCGACTGGTATTCAGGGAAGTTGCTTTTCCATTTCCTGCGTCCCGGGAATGGCGGTTCGCTGCAAATCAAACAACTTCTGGCAGCGCGTATATTAAATCAAGGCAATTCAGCCGAGCCCATGCGCCGCAAAATCAGGCCGGTGCGTTGCGACAGATATGCCGAGCCGCGGTTCTTGTCGTAAAAGCGCGGCTTCGGCAGCATCACCGCAAGCCGCGCGGCCTGGCTGGCGCCGAGGTTGCTGGCAGAAGTCTTGAAATAATGCTGGGCCGCGGCTTCGGCGCCGAACACGCCGTTGCCCCACTCCACCACGTTCAGGTAGATTTCGAATATGCGCTCCTTGTCCATCCAGAACTCGAGCATGTAGGTGATGACCAGTTCCTGCCCTTTGCGCAGGTAACTGCGCTCGCCGGACAAGAACAGGTTTTTCGCCAGCTGCTGGGTGATGGTGGAGCCGCCGCGCACGACCTTGCCCTTCTTGGTGTTTTTTTCGTAAGCCTGCTGCAGGGCGTCCCAGTCGACGCCGTCATGCTCCGAGAAATTGGCATCCTCCGAGGCGATGATGGCGCGCTTCAGGTTATTCGAAATGCGCGAGTACGGCACCCACTTGAATTGCAGCTGGGCGTCCGGCACGGTTTCATGCAACTCCGACAAGCGGTGCCGCATGAAGCTGGTGGAACTTGGATTGTGATCGACCCACCACCCGATCTGCAGGAAAAAATACAGCTGCAGCAGCAGGACTGCCGCGATCAGCAGCATACATAAGCGCAACACAAGCTTGCCGACTGACTTCATCCCGGTTCCCTGCAAATAATTAACTGAACAATGCTTAAAGCTGCGCGCGCAAGGCGGCAAATAATTCATCGGTATGCGGACGCACCCCGCGCCAGACAAAAAACGATTCGGCCGCCTGCTCCACCAGCATGCCCAGGCCGTCGCGCACCCGGGCGCCGTGGCTGGCAGCGAACTGCATGAAAACCGTCGGCTGGGCGCCGTACATCATGTCGTAGGCCAGCGTGGCCGGACCGAATACGCTGGCGGCCAGCGGCGGCAGCTCTGCCTGCAGGCTGGCGGAGGTGGCGTTGATCACGAGATCGTACTGCTGCGTTGCTTCGGCAAACCCGCAGGCGTTCAACAGGCAGCCGCCGCGCTGTTGCTGGAACTGCTGCACCAGCTGCTGCGCCTTGGCCGCGGTGCGGTTGGCAATCGTCAGCTGTGCGGGCTGGCGTTCCAGCAGCGGCAGCAGGACGCCGCGCGCCGCGCCGCCGGCTCCCAGCAGCAGGATTTTTTTATGCGCCAGCTCAAAGCCGGCATTGCGCACGATATCGGTGACCAGGCCAACGCCGTCGGTGTTGTCGCCGAGTATTGCGCCGTCGTCGAATTTCAAGGTATTCACGGCGCCGGCAGCCTGTGCCCGAGGGGTCAGGGCAGTGGCCAGCGCATACGCTTCCAGCTTGAACGGCACGGTGACGTTGGCGCCGCGGCCGCCTTGCGCGATGAATTCCTGCACTGCCGCCGCAAATCCATCGAGCGGCGCCAGCAAGCGTCCATAACGCATGTCCTGGGCGGTGTCGGCGGCAAAGCGTGCGTGGATGTCGGGCGACTTGCTGTGCGCGACCGGATTGCCGATCACCACGTAAGCAGCGGTCATTGGTTGGTCCCTCCCATCAGTTGCGCTTCGAGCAAGCCTTCGCGGGTGAATTCGAAGGTGGAGATCACTTCCCACACATCATCCTTGCCGCTGCTGCGCATGTTCTCCGGGAAGCGTCCGAACGGAGCCGAGCGTTCAATGATTTTCAAGGTAGCGCGGTCGAGCTCGGGATTGCCGGAGCCGCGCTCGATCCTGGGACCGCCTTCCCTGGTGTAGAGCGAGCCGTCCTGGTAAATCGGGATGTACACCACCAGCCGTCCGTACAGGTTCCTGCCGTTCTTTTTGGGGAAATTCAGCGTGCCCAGTTTTTCGACCTTGTCCTGGAACGACTTGTAGTAGGCGGCGTAGCCGACGGCACGCGTGCTTGGCGTGATCTGCGTCTTTTTCGGCCGCTTGTTGTAATCGTCGATATTCTTGGCGATTTCCGCTTCCTTGCGGGCGATCGCCTTGGCGCTTTCGACCAGGTCGTTGCCGTTAGGCTGCGGCGTGCTGTCGCTGGCCTTGTCGTTAACGTCCATGGCCGGCATCCGCAGCGGCGTTTCCTTGCGCATCTGGGCCAGCATCTGTTGCTGCTGCTGTTCCAGCTGCTCGATGCGGCGCTTGGTGGCCTGCACGTTGTCGCCGTCTTCCGACTTGCGCATGTCGGGCAGCGGCGACTTGGCGCGGCCGGCATCGGCGTTGCCGCCGCCGTCCAGGTTGGCTTGCGCCAGCGCCTCCGCCTTGACCGGCTTGGTATTGTGCTTGGCATTGACCAGGATCACTTCCAGCAACGGGTCGGTAGGTTTCAGCTTGAACGCTTCCGGCGCGGCAAAGCGCACCGCCAGCAAGCCCGCATGCGCCAATACCGACGCCGCGATGGCGCCGACCAGGATTCGATTTTGGAAAAAGGATTTCACGCGTGGGCTAAAAATGGCTATAAAAGTGAGAGATTCTACGGCAAAGAGAGGTGCAGAGAGATGCCTACGGGAAATTTATCGTGGCTTTCCGCGCTTGCCGCAGGAGTTCATTCCGCCAGTGGCTTGATCTCCTCGACGGCGCTTCCGGGTTCGGCGGCCGTATCGCCGGCCGGAGCCTCCGGCGGCACATCAACTATCTCATGCGGCATGTCCATGGCCGCATCCAGTTCTTCGGAAATTTCCTCTTCGTCCTCCGGCTCCAGCAGCTGGGCCTCGGCGCTTGGCGCCGCACAGACTTCCAGCAAGCGCGCCTCGACCGTCAGCTCGACCTCGTCCCAGCGCATGATGTCCAGCTTGACCTGGGTGCCGCGCGCCAGCTGTTGCATGCCTGGCAATTTGATGATCAGCGGGATTTCCGCCAGGCGCAGGATTTCGTCTTTCAGCACCGCCGCGTCGACCTGGCGCGTTCCGTGCTGCGCCTGTTCCTGGGCCAGCCAGCGCAAGCACCAGTATCGCTCCATGTTCGACTGGAAGTCGCCATAACCGGAATAAGCGGCGTCGAAACCGGACACGATGGCGAACAGGTCGGCGTCGCGCGGCTTGAACGGCGCTACCAGCGGCGCGGCAACCCCGCCTTCGACGCAAGCCAGGATCTGCCACTGGTTGACCAGGTCGGTATACCGGCGCAGCGGCGAGGTGCTCCAGGCGTACTGGTCGACGCCCAGCCCTTGGTGCGGCGCTGCGTGGGTGACCATGCGCACCTGCATCTTGGCGGCCCAGCCGCCGCTGCCGCCGCCCTGCGCGCGGTAGATGCCGGGCACGCCGTGGTCGGACATCAGCTTGCCCCAGCTGCTGTTGGCGAAGATCATCAGTTCCGCCACGATCTTGTCGAGCGGCGCACCGCGCTTGCGGCGCGCAATCGTGACCACATCGTCTTCCACATAGAAATTGAAATCGACGCGGTTGTTCTGTTCGGGCCGCAAACCGAAACTTTCGCGCTTGGCCATGCGGCCCTGTTCCAGGACCTGTATCCATTTCCACAACAAGGCGATATCGGCCTTGTGCGGATACTCGCCGGCATCGTTGGCGAGATTTTCTTCGGTCACCAGCTCGTCCAGCGTGTTGTGGCGCAGGTTGGCTGAAATCGGCACCAGTTCGGCCTTGGTCTCGGTGCTGACCACGCTCCAGTCGGCGGGGTCGAGCGTGGCGTATAGCGACAGCGCCGGGCAGTTCTTGCCTTCGGCCAGGGTGAAGGCTTCCACCAGTTCGTCCGGCAGCATGGTGATCTTGTCGCCGGGCATATACACAGTCGACATGCGCTGGCGCGCAATCGCATCCAGCCCATCGCCGCGCTTGATGCCCAGGCCCGGGGCGGCGATATGGATGCCGACCCGCACCTTGCCGTCCGCCAGCGTCTGCACCGACAAGGCGTCGTCGATTTCGGTAGTGGTTACATCGTCAATGGAAAATGCCTGCACCGGCGCCAGCGGCAGATCCGCCACCGCAGGAATGGCGATCTTGGGAAAGCCGGAACCTTTCGGGAAAAATTCCAGCAGGAACCTGGAAAGATGCAGCTGCTTCGGCGAAGCGATGCCGCCCACCGTCAGCATCAGGCGCTGCGGCGATGTCTGCAATTCGTTGCAGGCGGCTTCCAGCGCCTTGTATTCGATACTGTTCTTGTCTGGCTTGAACAGCAGCTGCAGCGCCAGCGGCTTCATCACCTCGGGCAATTGCCCGGCCTTCAGCTGGGCAACGTATTCGGCCTGGATCAAGGCTTGCTGCCGTTTCTTTTCGATGCCGGCCTGGGCCGCTTTCAGCGACGCTTCCGGCGCCGCCTTGTAGCGGCCCTTGCCCTTTTTATAAAAATAAATCGGCGCCGTGTGCAGGCTCAGCAGCAAACCCGCAGCTTCGGCCGGCAACGGCGCATGGCCGAAATATTCCGCGCCCAGTTCGGCAAAACCGAATTCTTCCTGGCCCGCCACTTCCCACAGGAAATCGAGCTCTATTCCCTGCGCCAGCTGCTGCGCTTCTTCCAGCAGCTGTTGCGGCGTCGGCGCGGTGAATTGCAGCAGCACATCCTTGGACTTGACCTTGCTGCGTTTGCCCGACGGCAGTTCGACCTGGTAGGCCTCGCCTTGCTGCGACAGTACGACACCTGCTTTAAAGTCGCCGGACTCTTCAAAAAATAGATTCATTGCATGCTTTACGTGTGGATTTCTGATGATACCGCTGCCAGGCCTGTTGCAGCGTCAAATGAAGTTTGTTGATAGGCAGGAACAATCGGCGAGGAAAGACCGGGAGCAGCCGGGGACGGCATCGCCTTCGGATCCGGCCGCACCCTCTGCAATTGTTCGATCTCGGGGAAAAATACTTCTGTCACCAGCATCACGCCGGTTTTACGGCGGAAGGTGGAACGCCTGGCCCACAGCGGATAGGTAAAACCGTCGACGCCGGTAGCGGCGCACATGCGCCGCACCAGCGGATGATCGTGATAAAGCCGGGCGAACTGCAGCTGTCCGCGCGCCACCAGCGGATCGCCGAACAGCGTGGTGCCTAGCGAGCGCTCGCCCAGCGTACTGAAGAACGGCCATTCGGTAGTGGTTGCATCGAGCGCCACCACCGTATGCCCCAGCACCATCGGGCGGCCGTCGCAACGCAGCAGGACATCCCGCTCCTGCACCTGCAGGCGGCGCGGCAACGCGATCCTTTGCCACTCGTCGGCCAGGCATAACGCTCGCTGCTGGCGCAGGCGCTGGACCCGGAACTGCTGGCAATGGGCCATCAGCTTGTAGGTCAGCGAGACGCGGTCAGTCAGCCAGTCGCGCAAATTATCGGAGGGATGGACGCCATTGGCATGGTCATGCCATTGGGCGCAGGTACGGGAACGCGGCATCAGGTCCTCGCTGCCGGCGCAGGTCCAGCAGCGGCGGCGATTCCGCAAAATGCCAGCACCGCACCGGCATAGTCGGCGAATTCGCTGATGCCGTGGTCGCTGCCTTGAATCACCTGCTGCCTGGCTTGCGGATAATGGCCAACCATTTCGCGCCAGTCCAGGACTTCGTCGCCGGTGGCGGCGATCAGGAAATAACGCTCCGGCCTGGTGATGCGGGTTATCTGCAAAGCCTGCAACTCGGCGATGTACTCGCGCTTGAATTCAAATGGCTGGCCGGAATGGTATTGGGTACTGACGCCGACATATTTTTCCAGGTCGCGCGGCGGCTTGACCGCCGGATTCAGCAGCACCGCGCGGCAGCCGGTTTGCTCGGCCAGCCAGGTAGCGTAATAACCGCCGAGCGACGAGCCGACCAGGGTCAGTGCGGCAGGATCGCAATCCTTGATGCAGCCTTGCGCCACGGCAATTGCGGCGGCCGGCGAGGCCGGCAGCTGCGGACACTGGTATTCGGCCGCCCTTCCCAGCTGCTGCATGCGTTCAGCCAGCAGGCGCGCCTTGAACGAGTGCGGCGAAGAACGGAAGCCGTGCAGGTACAGGATCATTGCGCGCCAGGCGGGAGTGAAGACAAGGCGGCAAGAATCTTTTGATGCACGCCGCCGAAACCGCCGTTGCTCATCACCAGCACCTGGTCGCCCGGCCTGGCGGCCTTGGCGATCGCCGCCACCAGCCGGTCAAGCTCGTGGTAAGTACTCGCTTTGTCGCCCAGCGGCTGCAGTGCGGCGGCCAGGTCCCAGTCCAGCGCATCCTTGCCGGCGCCCTTGGCGCCGTAGCCGAACACCAGGTCGGCTTCGCCCAGGCTGCCCGGCAGCGCTTCTTTCATGGCGCCCAGCTTCATCGTGTTCGAACGCGGCTCCAGCACCGCCAGGATGCGCGCCGCGCCGGCTTTCTTGCGCAGGCCGGCGACGGTGGTGGCGATTGCGGTCGGATGGTGGGCAAAATCGTCATATACCGCAATCTGGCGCACGGTGCCGCGCAGCTCCATGCGGCGTTTCACATTTTCAAAGCGCGACAAGGCATTGATGGCCTGGACCGGCGGCACGCCGACATGACGGGCGGCGGCAATCGCGGCCACTGCGTTCATGCGGTTATGTTCGCCGCTCAATTCCCACTGCACCGTGCCCTGCGGCTGGCCATCGAGGGCCACTTCAAAGTGGCCGTTGTCCTGCGTGCGCAGCGTCCAGCCTTGCCGGTCGCCGCCGAAAAATTCCTTTTCGCTCCAGCAGCCACGGTCCAGCACCCGCTGCAATGCCGGTTCGCGGGCATTGACGATCAGCCGGCCGATGCCCGGGATGGTGCGCACCAGGTGATGGAACTGGGTTTCGATCGCAGCCAGGTCGGGGAAAATGTCGGCGTGGTCGTATTCCAGGTTGTTCAGGATCGCCGTCCTGGCGTGGTAATGGACGAATTTGCTGCGCTTGTCGAAAAATGCCGTGTCGTACTCATCGGCTTCGATCACGAAAAACGATGATGGCGCGCCGCCCTTGCCCGACAAACGCGCCGAAATGCCGAAATTCATCGGCACGCCGCCGATCAGGAAACCCGGATCGTAGCCGGCGTCTTCCAGGATCCAGGCCAGCATGGCGGAGGTGGTGGTCTTGCCGTGGGTGCCGGCCACCGCCAGCACCCATTTGTCGCGCAGGATGTGCTCGCCTATCCATTGCGGCCCCGAGACGTAAGGCAGGCTGCGGTTCAGGATTTCTTCCATCAAGGGGTAGCCGCGCACCACAACGTTGCCGATCACGTACAGATCCGGCTGCAAGGCGGTCTGTTCCACGCCGAAACCCTGGATCAGGCTGATGCCCTGCGCCTCCAGCTGGGTGCTCATCGGCGGGTACACATTGGCGTCGCAGCCGGTGACTTTATGCCCGGCCTGCTTGGCCAACACCGCCAAACCGCCCATAAAGGTGCCACAGATGCCAAGGATATGAATATGCATTCTTGAATTTCACTATGCTGAAAAGAGGAATACCGTGATTTTACCTGAGCAGCTGCCGCACTCGTTAGCAGGGCTTGGAAAAAGTGAAATACGGAAAAATCGGTGCAGTTTCGGATTTGCCTTAAGCCAGGTATTCGGGGAGCAAGGGGACGCGCGCAGGCAAATCGATTTATCATGCCGCTCATGGCATCCAATCTCTCACCCGAACTAGAACAGCTGCGCGCAGAAATTGCTGCCGCGGCGGCCCGCATGATCGCCGAAGACGGCGCCGACTATGGCACCGCGAAGCGCAAAGCGGTGGAACTGTGCGTCGGCAGCAAGCGCGGCGGCGGCAAGATCCGTGGCGATTTCCTGCCCGATAACGCCCAGATCGAAGAAGAAGTACGCATATATAACGAACTGTTCTTTGCCGACACACAACCGGCACGGCTCTTGCATTTACGCCAGATCGCCGCGGAAATCATGGCTGAACTGGTGCAATTCAAGCCTTATCTTACCGGCGCGGTCCTCAACGGCACTGCCGGGGAGCACTCGGATATCCATCTGCATTTGTTTGTCGACAGTCCCAAAGACGTAGAAATTTTTCTTTTTAACAAGAATGTGCAATTCGAAGTCTCGACCGGCACGCCGCTTAAAACCGGCAGTAATAACGACCCGGTGGAAACTGTGAGTTTCATGTATAAAAAAGAGGGGCTGCATCTGACCCTATATGAAACTGACGATTTGCGAGGTAGTATCAGGGCCGCATCCGGGAAACGCGCTGAACGGGCCGACCTGAATACCGTACTGGCCCTGATCGACAAAGAAGAAAATTAATGAAAAGAAATATATTGATATTTGTGCCTATCGCGATCTTATTTTGCGCGATCGGCGTTTATTTTGGCATGCAGCGCCATACGCCGGCGCCACCGGAAAGCGCCGCGGTAGCCAGCCTGCTGGCCCAGGAAATGCCCGACGCCAGCGGCAAGGCCAGCGCCTTGTCGCA
The DNA here is from genome assembly GCF_059418905.1 of Collimonas sp. GW821-FHT07E08. Classification (NCBI taxonomy): domain Bacteria; kingdom Pseudomonadati; phylum Pseudomonadota; class Betaproteobacteria; order Burkholderiales; family Oxalobacteraceae; genus Collimonas; species Collimonas sp. GW821-FHT07E08. The sequence continues at coordinate 66,484 of NZ_JBWKQR010000015.1, forward strand.
GTGGAAAGGCAAACCCCTGGTAGTCAATTTCTGGGCAACCTGGTGCGCGCCCTGCGTGGAAGAGATGCCGGAACTGAATGCCCTGCAAACTGAAATAGCCGCAAAAAATATACGAATTATCGGCATCGGCATCGATTCTGCGGACAACATCGCAAAATTTGCTGACAAATACAAAATCTCCTACCCCTTGTACGTGGCGGGCACCGGCGCCACCGCATTGCTGCGGCAATTTGGCAACCAGAGCGGCGGCCTGCCTTTCACGGTATTGATCGGTAGCGATGGCCAGGTGAAGAAAATGTACCTGGGCAGCATCAAATTCGATGAACTGCGAAAAGACTTGGCATTGCTATAAGCTGAAAACTTACCGCAGAAACATTTAACAATGCCGGACCGAAATTTCACAGAAACAAATTTCCCCTTGCCAGTCAACGTCATTTGACGGCAAAATGCGGCCATCGTCGTCAAACGGAGCACCATCTCCATGGCAAAAAATATACTTCTACTCAACGGACCCAACCTGAATCTGCTGGGTACAAGAGAGCCGGAAGTCTACGGTTCGACCTCGCTGAGCGATGTCGAACAGGCAGCTCGGGCCCAGGCAACCGCCGCTGGGGCCCGGCTTGAGCATTTCCAAAGCAATCACGAAGGCGCACTGATAGACCGCATCCATGCGGCCAAGGCAGAAGGCGTCGATGCCATCGTGATCAACCCAGGCGGGCTCACGCATACCAGCGTCGCCTTGCGCGACGCACTGACTGGGGTGGCGATCCGTTTTATCGAGGTCCACATCTCGAATATCCACCAGCGAGAAGCATTTCGACATCATTCCTATTTATCGGATGTCGCTGTGGGAGTCATTTGCGGTTTAGGCGTGGATGGCTATCGCGCAGCTGTTGAATTTGCCATTAAGAAACTCTAGTTGATATCTAGTTGATAATTTGCAGTAACTCCAGCGTTTTTGCAGATTCCTTGCAACGGCGCTGAATGCCTGTCAAAAAAACGAAAAATAGCTTTTCATTATTTATATATTCTGAAGGATTGCATATGGATTTGAGAAAACTCAAAACGCTGATCGACTTGGTCGCTGAATCAGACATCGAAGAGCTGGAAGTGACGGAAGGCGAAAGCAAGGTCCGTATCGTCAAGTCGTCTGCATCCCAGCAAAACCAGGTTGTCATGATGCAACCGCAACACCAGCACCCGGCCCAGTACCAGGTCGCCGCGCCGGCGCCGGTAGCTGCCGCCGCCGCGCCGGTGGAAGTGGCTGCCGTGCCGGAAGGCCATGTCGTCAAGTCACCTATGGTCGGCACCTTCTACCGCTCGTCGGCTCCCGGTTCGCCGGCATTTGTCGAAGTCGGCTCGGAAATCAAGGAAGGCGGCACCTTGTGCATCATCGAAGCGATGAAGCTGCTCAATGAAATCGAAGCCGACGCTTCTGGCGTAGTGAAGAAGATCCTGGTGGAAAACGGCCAGCCGGTCGAATTCGGCCAACCGCTGTTCATCATTGGTTAATAGACCTGTACCGAGAGAACTACCGAGTTGCCTGCACGGCGGCATCCGCTTACCCGGGTCCCGCCGTTCCGGTTTCCAGTACAGCGCCATCCGCCTTTGAGCGACGGCCGTATTGGCAACCCAATGCTTGATAACGCTTAACTCTTAGCGACGCATATACCAATTACTATGTTTGAAAAAATCCTTATCGCCAACCGCGGCGAAATCGCCTTGCGCATCCAACGCGCCTGCCGTGAAATGGGCATCAAAACCGTGATGGTCCATTCCGAGGCAGACCGTGACGCCAAGTATGTGAAACTGGCGGATGAATCGGTCTGTATCGGCCCGGCGCCGTCCAGCCTGAGTTATCTCAACATGCCGGCCATCATCAGCGCTGCTGAAGTGACCGATGCCGAAGCCATCCATCCGGGCTACGGCTTCCTGTCCGAAAACGCCGATTTCGCTGAACGGGTTGAACAGTCGGGTTTTGTTTTCATCGGCCCGCGGCCGGCGAACATCCGCCTGATGGGCGATAAAGTATCGGCCAAACAAGCCATGATCCGCGCCGGCGTGCCTTGCGTTCCAGGTTCGGAAGGCGCGTTGCCCGACGATCCGAAGGAAATCGTCAAGATTGCCCGCAAGATCGGCTATCCGGTCATCATCAAGGCGGCCGGCGGCGGCGGCGGACGCGGCATGCGCGTGGTGCATACCGAAGCAGCGCTGGCCAATGCCGTGACCATGACCAAGACCGAAGCCGGCGCCGCATTCGGCAATCCGGAAGTGTATATGGAGAAGTACCTGGAAAATCCGCGCCACGTGGAAATCCAGATCCTGGCCGACCAGTTCAAGAACGCGGTCTGGCTGGGCGAGCGCGATTGCTCCATGCAGCGCCGCCACCAGAAAGTGATCGAAGAAGCGCCAGCGCCCGGCATCCCGCGCAAGATCATCGAAAAAATCGGCGACCGTTGCGCCGAAGCTTGCCGCAAGATGGATTACCGCGGCGCCGGCACTTTTGAATTCCTGTATGAAAATGGCGAGTTCTACTTCATCGAAATGAACACCCGGGTCCAGGTCGAACATCCGATCACCGAAATGATCACCGGCATCGACATCGTGCAGGAACAGATCCGCATTGCCGCCGGTGAAAAGCTGCGCTTCCGCCAACGCGATATCCAGCTCTCCGGCCACGCTATCGAATGCCGCATCAACGCCGAAGACCCGTTCAAGTTCACGCCGTCGCCAGGCAAGATCCTGTCATGGCATGCTCCCGGCGGCCCTGGCATCCGGGTCGATTCGCATGCGTATGCGGGCTATTTCGTGCCGCCGCATTATGATTCGATGGTGGGCAAGGTGATCTCTTACGGCTCGACCCGCGAACAGGCGATCCGGCGCATGCAGATTGCGCTGTCGGAAATGGTGGTCGAAGGGATCCAGACCAACATCCAGCTGCACCGCGAGCTGATGATCGACGCCCGTTTCATCGAAGGCGGGACCAACATCCACTACCTGGAACACAAACTGGCCGAACGGCCGGTAGTAGCCAAGGAAACGGATAAAGCGGCGAAGAAATAAGGATTCCCTGCGGGGGATCTCCATTACACAGTAAGGCATCTGATGAGCTGGACCGAAATTGTTATTGAAGTTGCACTGAGCGACGCCGAAACGCTGTCTGATGCGTTGATGGACGCTGGCGCCTTGTCGGTCTCGGTAGAAGATGCCGACCTGGGAACGGCAGCCGAACAGCCCCTGTTCGGCGAACCCGGCATGGAGCCCAAGGAAGCCGCCTGGCAGCGCAGCCGGGTGGTGGTCCTGGCCGAAGTCGACGCCGACCATGCAGCGATCGTCAGCAACGCCGCCAAGGCATGCGGCGTCGCGGTCCCGCCCTACTCGCTGCGGCCGGTGGCGGCGCAGGACTGGGTGCGGCTGACCCAATCCCAGTTTGAACCCATCCATATCGGCAAGAACATCTGGGTAGTGCCTAGCTGGCACGATGCGCCCGACGCCGACGGCCTGATCCTGGAACTTGATCCCGGCCTGGCTTTCGGCACCGGCAGCCATCCGACTACCCGCCTTTGCATGGAATGGCTGGAAATCCATGTGCCGCAGCAGAAACCGCAATCGCTGCTCGATTACGGTTGCGGCTCCGGCATCCTGGCCATGGTGGCCAAGAAGCTGGGCAGCGACTGTACCGTGGTCGGCGTCGATATCGACCCGCACGCCATCGATGCAGCGCGCTACAACAGCGAACGCAACCATTGCGACGTGGCCTACTACCTGCCGGAAGATTTCAGCGCCCGGAGCGCAGTGCAGGTATTCGATATCGTCGTCGCCAACATCCTGTCCGGCCCGCTCAAGCTGATGGCGCCCATGCTGTGCAGCCGCATCGCTGCCGGCGGCAGCCTGACATTGTCCGGCGTGCTGGCGGAGCAGGCGGAAGACGTCATCGCCGCCTATGCGCAGTGGATACCCCTGAGCGTCTGGGCAGAGCAGGACGGCTGGGTCGCGCTGTCCGGAACCCTGAAGTAAGCGGCACGCCATGGCGCTCGCGACCCAATGTCCGCATTGTCAGACCACCTTCCGGGTCGCCAACGACCAGCTGAAACTGCGCGGCGGCCTGGTTCGCTGCGGCAGCTGCCGCGAAGTCTTCAACGGCATCGAGCACCTGGTGCGGTCCGAAGTGGCGGCGCCGGTAGCGGCGCCGGAACCAGACATCGCAGCGCCCCGGACCCATGCCTTTGCTACCGACAAAACCCCCGTAGCAGAACCGCAGCATAGCGCGCCGCCGCCAGCTTACATCGCACCGGAACCGGGACCGGAACCGGAACCGGGACCGACGCCGGAACCCGAACCGGCGGTTGCCGTTGCCACAGACCACCCGCTGCCTGTCATCATCGCGCCTGTCGTCACGCCTGAACCCGGAAGATCCACGGCATCAGGCCGGGTAGAAGCGGCGATTGACGGCCTCGAAGAAGATTTGCGCATCGCTGAAGAAACCAGCCAGTCGGCGCCGGCCGACGTGCACCACACCCCGTTCGGCCTGATCAAGCCATCCGCGCCCACCGATCCCGGCCAGGCAGCCAGCGATCCGCCACCCCCCAATGTCTGGCATCGCCACGTCGACGATGAGGAAGACAAGCAGATGGCGCGCATGACCCTGATGCACGTCGCCGGCCAGGACGACGACACGCTGGCGGCAAGAGCCGGATCGGGCTCTGCGGCCGATGATGTCGATGAGCTGGACCGCATCATCGATGAATTGCAGCGCAAGCCGTGGCGCGCCGAAAAAATTCCTGCCGCCGCAAATTCCCAGAGCGCGGCTGACAGCGGCGACAGCAGCAAAAAGAAGAACCGCGAAAAAAACGCTGAACCCGAACCCGCCGCTGCCGACGAACCCGATTTTGTCCTGAGCGCAAGGCGCAAGCAGCGTATCGGCGGCACGCTGCGCTGGGCCATGTGGGGCACCGCTGCGCTGATGCTGGTCGGGCTGGCCGGACAATCGACATATTTTTTCCGCGACCAGCTGGCAGCGCGCCTGCCGCAGCTTAAGCCGGCGCTGGTCGGCGCCTGCGCGAAAATCGGCTGCAGCGTTGGCCTGCCCATGAAGATCGACAGCATTTCGATCGAAGCCAATGAACTGCAGGCGGTCGATCCTGCCCGCAATCTGTTTTCGCTGAACCTGCTGCTGCGCAACCGCAGCGACACGGTGCAAGCCTGGCCCAATATCGAACTGACCTTGAACGACGACAGCGAGAAGGCGATAGCGCGCCGGGTATTTACGCCGCGCGACTATTTGAGCCCATCGGCCGATCCGGCCCAGGGTTTCGCCAGCGACCAGGAACAGCCCGTGAAACTGGGCTTTGAGTTATTGCAGCTGAAGGCGTCCGGTTACCGGGTGTATCTGTATTACCCTTGAGCGGCAGCGAGCGGCGCAAAGTTTACCGGTTGCGCTTAAACTCTATTCCGTAATTATTTTATTTGCGCAGACCATCCGCGCCAACCAGCAAGTTTTCCTCTTTTACTATGACCTCTCTTATCTGCGGTTCACTGGCTTTCGACGTCATCATGCAATATCCGGGGCGCTTCTCGGATTCGCTGCTGGCCGACCAGCTGCACAAGATCAGCGTTTCCTTCCTGGTGCCGACCTTGCGCCGCGACTTCGGCGGCTGCGCCGGCAACATCGCCTATAACCTGAAACTGCTGGGCGGCGATCCGCAAATCATGGCGACCATCGGCCACGACGGCGGCGACTACCTGGCGCGCCTCGACCGCCAAGGCATTTCGCGCAAGACCGTGCGCACCATCGAGTCGATCTATACCGCGCAATGCTTCGTCACCACCGACGCCGACAATAACCAGATCAACGCCTTCCATCCCGGCGCGATGACTTTCTCGCACGAGAACAAGGTGGCCGATGCCGGTCCGGTCAAGCTGGCGATTGTCGCTCCCGACGGCCGCGACGGCATGCTGCAGCATGCCGCCGACTGCGCGGCGCAAGGCATTCCGCTGATCTTCGATCCGGGCCAGGGCATGCCGATGTTCAACGGCGACGAACTGAAGCAGTTCATCGAACTCGCGACCTATATCGCCATGAACGACTACGAAGCCGAAATGCTGGCTTCGCGCACCGGCTTGTCGCTGGCGCAGATCGCCGAACGGGTATCGGCGCTGATCGTCACCCGCGGCGAACTCGGCGCGGAGATATTCACCGCCGGCGGCAAGATCGACATTCCTTGCGTCGAAGCTGAACAGGTGCTGGATCCGACCGGCTGCGGCGACGCCTTCCGCGCCGGCATGCTGTATGGCTTGAGCAACGGCATGGACTGGGCCACCACCGGCCGCCTTTCCAGTTTACTGGGCAGCATCAAGATTGCGCATCTGGGACCGCAGAACCACGCGCCGAGCCGCGCTGAAATCGATGAGCGCTTCCAGCGTGAATTTGGTTACCGATTGTAAAAGTAGCACATCAAATCCTGTGCTCCGGGCTGGTACTGGCTGGAGTATAGGAACAAAAATCCCTCATCTCCCCAGTATCTTCTTCGATAATCAAGATATACCCCCGCAATTGCCGATTCCGGCGTGATACACATCGCCCTGTCCAACCTGAACTAATCTGCTAGGCTTATATCCAATTTCCATCAGTACCAGGGACGGAGGGTCTCATGAAAAAGCGACTATTAATCGGAGCAACACTGCTGGGAGCAACCATGTTGCTGGGCGGCTGCGTTGCCTATCCGTATGCGGGCGATCCGTATTATGGCGGCTACGGCGGTTATTACGGCGGCGGCTACTACGCCCCGGCGCCGGTGTATGTGGGGCCTAGCGTGGACATCGGCTTTGGCTATTCGCGCGGCTGGGGCGGACGAGGCTGGGGCGGTCGAGGTTGGGGCGGCGGCGGCGGCTGGCACGGCGGCCATTAAATCCACTGCCCGGCATGTCTCTTCGCAGCCTTGGCTAGCACCAGGTTAAACAAGTGATTGGACAACGCTGCGATCTCGACGCATGATGCTGCTTATCATTCATCCAGGAGTCCTCATGAAACGACTGATTGCCGCTTTATTGGTTTGCAGCGCTGTTGCCGCACCGGCTTTTGCCGCCCTCAAGGCCGGCGAGCAAGCGCCGCCGTTTACTACCCAGGCTTCTCTCGGCGGCAAGGTGTTCAGCTACTCGCTGGCCGATGAACTGAAAAAAGGGCCGGTGGTGCTCTACTTTTATCCGGCCGCGTTTACCAAGGGCTGCACTATCGAAGCCCATCTGTTTGCCGATGCGGTCGACAAGTACAAGGCGCTCGGCGCATCCGTGATCGGCGTATCCGCCGACAACATCGATACCCTCAACAAATTCTCGGTCAGCGAATGCCGCAGCAAATTCGCGGTTGCCTCCGACCAGGACCGGAAAATCATGAAATCCTATGATTCGGTGCTGCTCTCCAAGACCAGCTATGCAGACCGCGTATCGTATGTGATCGCTCCCAACGGCAGCATCATCTATGAATACAGCAGCATGGATCCGGACAAGCATGTCGGCAACACGCTGCAAGCATTGGAACAATGGGTCGCCAAGCAAAAGAAATGATGTAGCGATAGACAGAGGGCAGAAAAAAAGCGCGCTGGCGACAGCGCGCTTTTTTAACGACTTGATTTACGGCTTAATCCGGTCAGCCGGCGGCTTTGCGCCGATGCCCTTCAAGATTCGGCAGGAACGCCGCCAGCAGGCCGATCAGCGGCAGGAAAGAACAGACCTGGTAGACGAAGCTGATGCTGGTCATGTCGGCCAGCTTGCCTAAGGCAGCGGCGCCGATGCCGCCCATGCCGAAAGCGAAACCGAAGAACAGGCCGGATACCGTGCCGACCTTGCCAGGCACCAGCTCCTGGGCGAATACCAGGATCGCCGAGAACGCTGACGCCAGGATCACGCCGATCACCACCGTCAGCACGCCGGTCCAGAACAGGTTAGCGTACGGCAGCATCAGGGTGAACGGCGCCACGCCGAGGATAGAGACCCAGATCACCAGCTTGCGGCCGACCTTGTCGCCGATCGGACCGCCCAGCACGGTGCCTGCCGCCACCGCAAACAGGAATACGAACAGATGCAGCTGCGCCGACTGCACCGACAGCTGGAATTTGTCGATCAGGTAAAACGTGAAATAGCTGCTCAGGCTGGCCATGTAAAAATATTTCGAGAAAACCAGCATCAGCAAGATGCCTACCGAAAACAGCACTTTCTTGCGCGGCAACGCCACGTAATGCTGCTTTGCCTTGGCCGGCTTGTTCTGCGCTTCCTGGCGCTTGCGCTTGTACCAGTTGCCGATCTGCCACAACACCACGATCGCCAGCAGCGCCGCCGCCGAAAACCAGGCGATGCTGGTCTGTCCGTGCGGGATCACGATCCAGGCCGCCAGCAGCGGTCCCATGGAGCTGCCGGCATTGCCGCCCACCTGGAAAATCGACTGCGCCAGGCCATGGCGGCCGCCGGAAGCCATGCGCGCTACCCGCGACGACTCCGGGTGGAAAATCGACGAGCCGGTGCCGACCAGGGCCGCCGCGAACAGCAAGATGCCGTAGCTGGGCGCGACCGACAGGATCAGCAGGCCCACCAGCGTGAAGCCCATGCCCAGCGCCAGCGAATACGGCTTCGGATGCTTGTCGGTGTAGAGCCCCACCAGCGGCTGCAGGATGGAGGCGGTGATCTGGTAAGTCAGGGTAATCAGGCCGATCTGGGCAAAGCTGAGATTGAAATTTCCCTTCAACAGCGGATAGATAGACAAGATCAGCGACTGGATCATGTCATTCAGGAAGTGGGCAAAACTGATGGCGCCCAGTACCCGAAAACCGGTTTTCTCGGCATCGTGCGATCCCATGGCGGGAGAAATCTGCTTGGCTGCGGTTTGCATGGCGGTGAAATGAATAGTGGCGAATTAGGTACGATGAAAGGCGCAAATGAAACAAGAAACGGCCTGCTTAGGCATCGAAAAAGATTTCTTCATTCGCAAGCCATCAGTGTAAGCAAAAAAACAGAGACTGTTTTAAGATAGAAAGACATAATTTGTCGCATTTCTGCCATTTCGTCCCTATGCCTGCTCAAATACTCACCCATACCAAGATCGGCTTGCTTGACGTCGTGCCGGACGCACTGCATCCGGTACGCCTGCGGGCGCGCGACCTTGACGCCGCCAAGCTGCTGAGCGCGCACTTCCATCCCTGGGGCCAGGTTACCTATGCAGCGGAAGGCGTGCTGCGCGTGAGCGTCGGCAACAGCACCTGGATCGTGCCGCCGCTAAGGGCGATCTGGATTCCTCCGCTGGTGGAGCATGAAATCGCCACCATGGAAAAATCCCAGCTGCGCGCCTTGTACATCCATGCCGATGCGACGCCTTTCGACGGCCAGGAATGCATCGTGCTGGAGGTCTCGACCTTGCTGCGCGAACTGATCGCGGCCTTGTCGCAGACCGACGACGGCAGCCGCAGGGAAACCCTGCTCAGCCAATTGATACTGGAGGAACTGACGGCGGCGCAAACCCAGGGCATACGCATTTCCCTGCCGACCGAAAAGCGCTTGCACGCCATCTGCCAGGTCCTGATGGAAACGCCCGATTCCGGCATGACGCTGGCCGGCTGGGCAGACCAGGTCGGGGCCTCGGAAAGAACCCTGGCGCGCCTGTTCGAGCGCGACCTGGGCATGACCTTCGGCCAGTGGCGGCAGCAGATCAGGCTGGCGCACGCGGCGCCGATGATCGCGCGCGGCATGCCGCTGTCGCTGGTTGCCGCCGAACTGGGGTATGCCAGCCAGTCGGCATTTTCCGCCATGTTCAGGAAAACTTTCGGGCAGTCGCCGTCGACCTTCTTCGCGCCAAAGAAAACCGGCCAGGCAGGCAATTAGCGCACGGCGGGGCCGAGGCCATGCATGAGAAGAGGTTTGCGGGGGAACAGATGCAGCCGAGAGCCGCTGTTGCATCGTCCGTGTGACGCAACACGGACGGAACAGCCTGCTTCGGTAGTACGGCTTATTGCGGAGCGGTGTCCTTGAACGACTGGCGCTCGGACAATTTCTCGTACAACTTGGCCAGCGTCGGATAGTCTTCGCGCCAGGTAATTTCCGGGAAGCGGAAACTGAGCCAGCCCAAGGCGCAACCGACGGCCACGTCGGCCAGCGAATAGTGGATGCCGGAGCAGAACGGCTTTTCCGCCAGGCCGGCCGCCATCGCTTTCAGGCCGCCGTCGATCTTGCGCTGCTGGCGGTCGATCCAAGCCTGGCTGCGTTCGCCTTCGGCGCGCTGCGTGCCTTCCAGGCGGATCAGCACGCCCGCTTCCACCACGCCGTCGGCCAGCGCTTCCCAGCATTTCACTTCGGAGCGCTCGCGGCTGTTAATCGGGATGAGTTTACCAACCGGCGTCAGGGTGTCGAGATATTCGACGATCACGTGCGAATCGAACATGGCGCCGCCGTCTTCCATCACCAGGCAAGGCACCTTGCCCAAGGGATTCGAAGCATGAATCTTGGTGTCGGCGGCCCAGACATCTTCCAGCACGAATTCGTAGTCCAGTTTCTTTTCCGCCATGACAACACGTACCTTGCGGACGAAAGGACTAGCGAGGGAACCGATCAGCTTCATATGTCACTTATGGTAAAAAATGTTGGCTGATTATAGCATTCGCCCCCAGCGACTTTGTCCATCACTGGCCCGGCCCGGACGCAAAGCGGCATATTTACCACGTTGCAAATGGTAAAATTCGGTTTGGCTCGTTATTGCCTTGCGTTGTTGACAGACGTTGTTGCCAGAATCCGCATCGTTTTTAAGCGCGCTGCGCACTTGTAAAATAGAAACAACCGGCGTACCGGCCCTATCTTCATTCACCTCTATAGCCACCATTATCATGTCTCTTTCCACGCTTTCCGCCCTGTCCCCGCTGGATGGCCGCTACGCCGCCAAAACCGGCAAGCTGCGCCCGATCCTGTCCGAAGCCGGTTTCATGCACCATCGGGTCAAGGTTGAAATTGCCTGGCTGCAAGCCCTGTCGACTGCGGGCTTCGCCGAGATCAAACCCTTCTCCGCCAGCGCCAGCGCGCTGCTCGACAAGCTGGCCAGCGACTTCAGCGAAGCCGATGCAGAACGCATCAAGGCCATCGAAGCCGTCACCAACCACGACGTCAAGGCGGTCGAATACTGGCTCAAGGAACAGGTCAAGGACGTGCAGGAACTGGTCGCCGCCTCGGAATTCATCCACTTCGCCTGCACCTCGGAAGACATCAACAACACCTCGCACGGCATGATGCTGAAAGCCGCGCGCGATACCGTGCTGCTGCCTGCCCTGCAGGAAGTGATCGCCAAGCTGACCGAGCTGGCGCACGCCAACGCCGATTTGCCGATGATGTCGCGCACCCATGGCCAGCCGGCCAGCCCGACCACGCTCGGCAAGGAAATGGCCAACGTCGTGGCGCGCCTGCAGCGCGCGGTGAAGCGCATCGCCGCCGTGGAAATCCTGGGCAAGATGAACGGCGCGGTCGGCAACTACAATGCGCACCTGTCGGCCTATCCTGACTTCGACTGGGAAAATTTCTCGAAGAACGTGATCGAACAAAGGCTGGGCCTGGTGTTCAATCCCTACACCATCCAGATCGAACCGCATGACTACATGGCGGAACTGTTCGATGCGATCAGCCGCAGCAACACCATCCTGCTCGACCTGAACCGCGATATCTGGGGCTACATCTCGCTGGGCTTTTTCAAGCAGCGCACCAAGGCCGGCGAAATCGGCTCGTCGACCATGCCGCACAAGGTCAACCCTATCGATTTCGAGAATTCGGAAGGCAACCTGGGCATGGCCAATGCTGTGCTCAAGCACATGTCGGAAAAACTGCCGCTGTCGCGCTGGCAGCGCGACCTGACCGATTCCACCGTGCTGCGCAATATCGGCGTCGGCCTCGGTTACGCGATCCTGGCTTACGACAGCTGCCTGCGCGGCCTGAACAAGCTGGAAGTCAATCCCGGCCGCCTGGCGGAAGACCTGGATGCTACCTGGGAAGTGCTGGCCGAGCCGGTGCAAACCGTGATGCGCCGCTACGGCATTGAAAATCCCTACGAGCAGCTGAAAGAGCTGACACGCGGCAAAGGCATCTCCAAGGATGCATTGCGCGAGTTCATCCTCAAGCTGGAAATCCCGCAGGAAGCCAAAGACCATCTGCTGGCCATGACACCGTCCAACTACATCGGACATGCAGCATTGCTGGCCAGGAAAATCTGAAACGCCGCTTTCCGCCAGACCAAAAAAAAACCAGCCCGGAGGCTGGTTTTTTTTATTGCCGCGACGCTTTATACCACCGCGCCGTCAGTCTCGTCCTTTTCCTTGATCGGCTTGATCATGTCTTCGCGCTTGACGCCCAGCCACATTGCCACTGCCGCCGCCACGAACACTGAAGAATAGATACCGAACAGGATACCGATGGTCAGCGCCAGCGCAAAGTAGTGCAACGCCGGGCCGCCGAACACGAACATCGACAACACCATGATTTCGGTACTGCCGTGGGTGATGATGGTACGGGAAATCGTGCTGGTGATCGCGTGGTTCATGACATCGGCCACCGCCAGCTTGCCGAAGCGGCGGTCGCGGAAGGTTTCGCGCACGCGGTCGAACACCACCACCGATTCATTCACCGAATAGCCCAGCACCGCCAGGATCGCCGCCAGCACGGTCAGCGAGAATTCCCATTGGAAGAAGGCGAAGAAGCCGAGGATGATCACCACGTCATGCAAGTTGGCGATGATCGCCGCCACCGCGTATTTCCATTCGAAACGGATGGCCAGGTAGATGACGATGCCGATCACCACGAACAGCAGCGCCATCAAGCCGTCATGCGCCAGCTCGTCGCCCACCTGCGGTCCGACAAATTCGGTGCGCTTGAGCTGCACATCGGCGTCCTGCTGCTGCAGGGCCTTCAGTACGGCGGCGCTTTGCTCGTTGGAGTTTTCACCTTTTTTGGCCGGCAGGCGGATCATCACATCTTGCGCGGTGCCGAAATTGGTGACTTGGTTATCGGTATAACCAAGGCTTTCAACCGATTTGCGGATGCCTTCGATATTGGCCGGCTTGCTGTAGGCGACTTCGATCACCGTACCGCCGGTAAACTCGATCGACAGATGCAAGCCTTTCGAGAACAGGAAGAATACGGCCAATACAAACGTCAGCGCCGAGATCGCATTGAATATCAATGCATGGCGCATGAACGGAATATCTTTTTTGATACGGAAAAGTTCCATCACATTCCTTTTGGTTCACACCACTGGTTCTTGCCTGTGCAGCCGCGCGATGGCGGCCGCAACGTTATTCAATATGCGCTTGCGCTTAGCCGCGGCTCAAGCGTTCGGCTTCCAGATCTGGCCAATCGACAGGCTGGTCAGCTTCTTCTTGCGGCCGTACCACAGGTTGGCGAAACCGCGCGAAACGAACACTGCCGAGAAAATCGAAGTCAGGATGCCCAGGCAGTGCACCACCGCAAAACCGCGGATCGCGCCGGAACCGAAAATCAGCAATGCCAGGCCGGCGATCAGCGTCGTCACGTTGGAGTCCAGGATCGTGGCCCAGGCGCGGTCGAAACCGATCGAGATCGCTGCTTGCGGCGAATTGCCGTTGCGCAGCTCTTCACGAATACGCTCGTTCACCAGCACGTTGGCGTCGATCGCAATACCCAGCGTCAGGGCGATCGCGGCGATGCCCGGCAGGGTCAGCGTCGCCTGCAGCGTCGACAGCACGGCGATCAGCAGCAGCAGGTTGACCGACAGCGCCAGCACGCTGAAGAAACCGAACAGCATGTAGTAGATGATCATGAATACGGCGATCACGGCAAAACCGTACATGGTCGAATCGAAGCCCTTCTTGATATTCTCGGCGCCCAGCTGCGGGCCGATGGTGCGTTCTTCGATGATGGTCATGGGCGCCGCCAGCGAACCGGCGCGCAGCAGCAGCGCCAGGTCGGCGGCCGCTTCAGGAGAACCCATGCCGGTGATCTGGAAGCGCGAGCCCAGTTCGCTCTGGATGGTAGCCACGGTCAGGACTTCGCCCTTGCCTTTTTCAAACAGCACGATCGCCATCGCCTTGCCGACCTTGCCGCGGGTAGCGTCGCGCATCTTGCGGCCGCCATCGCCGTTGAGGTCGATGCTGACTGCCGGCTGCTGGTTCTGGTCAAAGCTCACGGCTGCGCTGGAAATATAGTCGCCGGTCAGGACCGGCTCCTTGTACAGCACGACCGGGGCATTCTTGCCGACCTTGAACAGCTCGGAACCGAAAGGCACGGCCGCGGTGGTTTCCGTGCCGCGCGTCACCGACTCGTCCACCATCCGCACTTCCAGCGTAGCGGTGCGGCCGATGATGTCCTTGGCGCGCGAGACGTCTTGCACGCCAGGCAGCTGCACCACGATGCGGTCAGCGCCCTGGCGCTGGATGATAGGCTCGGCCACGCCCAGCTCATTGACCCGCTTCGACAAGGTCGTGATGTTTTGCGTGACGCCGTTGTCGACGATCTGCTTCAACGCTTCCGGCTTGAGCGACGCCGTCAGCGTCGGATCGGCGCCGGCGACAGGAGGCGCAACCTGGATCAGCATTTCCGTCAATTGCGGCGCCAGCAGGTCGCGCGCCTTGTTGAGCGTGTCCTGGTCGCGGAAACTGATGTCGATGCTGTCGCCGTTGCGGTTGATGCCGCTGTAACGGATATCCTTGTCGCGCAAGGCGCTGCGGGCGCTGGCTTGCAAGCCTTGCAGGCGCTTGTTGATGACCGCCTTGGTATCGACCTGCATCAGGAAATGCACGCCGCCGCGCAAGTCGAGGCCCAGGTACATCGGGAAGGCGTGCAGCGCTTGCAGCCAGTGCGGCGTGTTCGGCACCAGGTTGAAAGCGACAACGTAGGTCGGATCGGTAGGATCTGTATTCAGGTTCTGTTCCAGCAGGGCCTTGGCCTTGAACTGGGTGTCGGTATCGTGGAAACGCGCGCGCACGGTGCCCTGCGCGCCGGTGTTTTCAAACGCCACGCCGTCAGTCTGCAGCTTGCCTTGCTGCAGCACTTGCGACACCCGGTCGGCCAGCGAGCTGTCGACCTTCAATGTCGATTTGCCGCTGCTCACCTGTACCGCAGGCGATTCGCCAAAGAAATTCGGTATGGTGTACAGCACGCCAAACAGCAGCGCGATGACGATCAGAATATATTTCCAGAGAGGATAGCGATTCATATTGATTCAGCGTTCTGTGTGAGTCTCAGAGGGAGTCTCTTGCTTGCATGGTTGGTGCAGCCGATGCCCTGCGTGCAATGTCTTGCCGTGCTGCGCTTGTAGCACTGCGCCGCCAGGCTCTTTTTTATTCCGGACTTTACATTTGAAGAGAGCACCCGCCTGGATGCTCTCGTTCCGTCAGTCGGGCGCCTGGTTACAGGGCCGTCTTGATCGTGCCCTTTGGCAGCAATGTGGTGACCGAACCCTTTTGCACCACGACTTCAGTGCCGCTGGCGATTTCCAGGGTGATGTAAGCGTCGGCAACCTTGGTGATCTTGCCCAGCATGCCGCCGGCCGTCACTACTTCATCGCCCTTGGCGAGCGCTTCCATCATGGATTTCTGTTCTTTCTGACGCTTCATTTGCGGACGGATCATCAGGAAATACAACACGACGAACATCAGGATGATCGGCAAAAAGCTGGTCAGGTTGCCGCTCAGGCCCAGTGGGCCGGTAGCAGCAGTAGCCGCAGGTGCAGTTTGCGCGTAAGCGCTGGAAATAATTGACACGAGTTGCTCCAGGTAATAGTTTGAAAATAGCCCAGCATTCTAGCATTGGGTAACGGCATACAACCGTCCAGCCGCCCCCCCCGGCGCTATTTATTGCCGGGAAAATCGGCCCGATGCGCCGCCCTTATTACGGGAGTCGGCAGACCAGGCCGGTGTTCATAGACCGGCTTGCCTGGAAATAGTTGCAAAATGCATACTTTTTCCAGGGTAAATCCTATACGCCGCGCGCCCGGTCCAGGTGGAACTGGGTTACGAATACACTGAACTGCCCGACATCCAGCGCTGCCCGGATATTCTTCATCAGGTCCAGGTAGTAATGCAGATTGTGAATCGTATTGAGCCGCGCGCCAAGGATTTCACCGGTACGATGCAAATGATGCAAGTATGCGCGCGAGAAATTGCGGCAAGCGTAGCAGCCGCAAGTCTCGTCCAATGGCTTCTCGTCATCCTTGTAACGGGCATTCTTGATCTTCAGGTCGCCGAAACGGGTAAACAGCCAGCCGTTGCGGGCGTTGCGGGTCGGCATCACGCAATCAAACATGTCGACCCCGTTTTCGACCCCTGCCACCAGGTCTTCCGGCGTGCCGACGCCCATCAGGTAATGCGGCTTGCCGGCCGGCAGGCGCGGGCCGATGTGCTCCAGCACGCGCATCATTTCTTCCTTCGGTTCGCCCACCGACAGGCCGCCGATGGCGATGCCGTGGAAACCGACGTCTTCAAGGCCGGCCAGCGACTCGTCGCGCAGGTTTTCAAACATGCCGCCCTGGACGATGCCGAACAGCGCGTTCGGGTTTTCCAGCTGGTCGAATTCGTTCTTGGAGCGCTTGGCCCAGCGCAGCGACATCCGCATCGATTGCGCCGCTTCCTCGCTGGTGGCGGGACGGCCGTCGATTTCATACGGCGTGCATTCGTCGAACTGCATCACGATGTCGGAATTCAGCGATTTCTGGATCTGCATCGAGACCTCGGGCGAGAGGAACAATTTATCGCCATTGATCGGCGATGAAAATTTCACGCCCTCTTCGGTAATCTTGCGCATCGCGCCCAGCGAAAACACCTGGAAGCCGCCGGAATCGGTCAGGATCGGCTTGTCCCAGGCCATGAACTTGTGCAGGCCGCCGAATTTATCGAGCACCTCGGTGCCAGGCCGCAGCCAAAGATGGAAGGTGTTGCCGAGGATGATCTGGGCTTCGATCTCCACCAGCTCCAGCGGCGACATCGCCTTCACCGAGCCGTAGGTGCCGACCGGCATGAAGATCGGCGTTTCGACCGTACCGTGGTTAAGTTTCAGGCGGCCGCGGCGGGCCTTTCCTTCGGTTTTCAGCAGCGTGAATTCAAGCATGGATTTTCAGTCAGTAATCAGGATCAAACGTTATAGGTAAGCAGCATCGCATCGCCGTAGCTGAAGAAGCGATAACGCTGCGCGATGGCATGGGCGTAAGCGGCGCGGATGCAGTCGTAGCCGGCAAAAGCCGAGACCAGCATCAGCAAGGTCGATTTCGGCAGATGGAAATTGGTGATCAGGCGATCCACGGTCTTGAAGACGTAGCCGGGAGTGATGAACAAGGCGGTGTCGGCGCTGCCCGCCTGTAAAACGCCGGACTGCGAGGCTGACTCCAGCGCCCGCAAGCTGGTAGTGCCGACCGCAACCACCTTGCCGCCGCCGGCCTTGGCAGCGCGCACGGCATCCACGGTGGCTTCGGCGATGGTGTACCACTCGCTGTGCATCTTGTGTTCCGCCAGGTTCTCGCTGCGCACCGGCTGGAAAGTGCCGGCCCCTACATGCAGCGTGACATAGGCGAAGCCGATGCCCTTTTGCTGCAAGCTTTGCAGCAAGGCCTGGTCGAAATGCAGGCCGGCGGTGGGCGCCGCCACCGCGCCCGCGTGTTTGGCGTAGACGGTTTGATAACGGGTTTCATCGAAAGCATCGGCATCGTGCTCGATATACGGCGGCAAAGGCAGGCGGCCATGTGCCTCGATCAGTTCGAACACATCGTCCGGGAACACCAGCGTATAAAACTCGCCGACGCGCTCGCCCACCACGACGTCGAATGCTTCGGCCAGGCAGATCCGGGCGCCGGCAGGCGGCGATTTCGAGGCGCGCACCTGGGCGTGCACGGTACGGTTGTCAACCACGCGTTCGACCAGCACCTCGACCTTGCCGCCGGTTTCCTTGACGCCGAAGAAGCGCGCCTTGAGTACGCGGGTATCGTTGAACACCAGCAGGTCGCCGGGATTCAACAGGTCGACAATGTCGGCGAACCGGCGGTCAATCAACTGTCCGCCGTCGATATGCAGCAGGCGCGAGGCGCTGCGCTGCGGCAGCGGGGTTTGCGCGATCAGCTCAGGAGGCAGTTCGAAATCGTAATCGGATAGAGAATGCATGCTCGGATAAAAATAATGAAATTAGGCTCAACTTGCCAATACAGCTATAGGCTTTACAATGGCAAACGCTGAAATCTGTACACAACAGGGATGCAGCAACTCGATGCTTTTTTATGAGCAAACCCGCTATTTTACGCCCTGTGGCCTACAAACCGCCTGATATGCCTGCTCCGAAGCGAAAACCTGCCGCTGCTGCCCCCCCCGCCCCGGCTGCGAACACCCGCGCCAGCAAACTGGAAAAGCTGGGCCTGCGCACGGACATGGACCTGGTTTTGCACCTGCCGCTGCGTTATGAAGATGAAACCGAGATCGTCGCCATCCAGCAAGCCGGCATGATGGGCACCAGCGTAGCGCAAGTCGAAGGCGTCGTCACTGCCTGCGATATCCAGTACCGGCCGCGGCGGCAGCTGATCGTCACCATCGCCGACAATAGCGGCCAGCTGGTGATGCGTTTCCTGAATTTCTACGGCAGCCAGACCAAGCAGCTGGCGGTCGGCACCCGGGTGCGCGCGCGCGGCGAAATCCGCCACGGCTTTTTCGGCGCTGAAGTAGTCCACCCCAGTTACAAGGTGGTGCTGGAAGGCGCTCCCTTGCCTGATGTCCTGACCCCGGTTTACCCGGCCGGCGAAGGCCTGTCACAGATTTTCCTGCGCAAGGCGATTGCCGACGCCATGCAGAACGTCGCCTGGCATGACACCTTGTCGCCGGCGCAGCTGGCGGCGCAGCAGCTGATGCCGTTCGAAAGCGCGGTGCGCCTGCTGCACAATCCACCGCCCGACGTCGACGAGCATGCGCTGGAAGACCGCTCTCATCCGGCCTGGGTGCGCATGAAATTCGATGAGCTGCTGGCCCAGCAATTGTCGTTGAAACGGGCCCAGGTCGCACGGCGCGCCAAGAATGCCCGCGCGCTGCCGGTGGTCGGGCAGTTGTCCGCAGCCTTCCTCGCCACGCTGCCGTTTACCCTGACCAAGGCGCAGCAGCGGGTGGTGGCCGAAATCAGCGCCGACCTGCAAGCCTCGTTTCCCATGCAGCGCCTGCTGCAAGGCGATGTCGGCAGCGGCAAGACCGTGGTTGCCGCCCTGGCCGCGGCACAAGCCATCGACAGCGGCTACCAGGCGGTGCTGATGGCGCCCACCGAAATCCTGGCGGACCAGCATTTCCGCAAGATCGCCGCCTGGATGGAGCCGCTTGGCGTGCGCGTCGCCTGGCTCACCGGCAGCCTGAAAAAGAAAGAAAAGCTGGCGGCCCAGGCCATGATCGAGTCGGGCGAGGCGCAACTGGTGATCGGCACCCATGCCCTGATCCAGGACAGCGTGCAGTTCGCCAGGCTGGGCCTGGTGATCGTCGACGAACAGCATCGTTTCGGCGTCGGCCAGCGGCTGGCGCTGCGCAACAAGACCGTGTCTGAAAACGGCGGCAGCGATGCCGTCCAAAACACGGCGCCGGTGGTGCCGCACCAATTGATGATGAGCGCCACGCCGATTCCGCGCACCCTGGCGATGACTTATTACGCCGACCTGGAAATCTCGGTGATCGACGAACTGCCGCCCGGCCGCACCCCCATCGTCACCCGCGCAGTCGACCAGGCACGGCGCGACGAGGTGATCGCACGGGTGCATGCGGCAGTACAGGACGGACGCCAGGCGTACTGGGTCTGCCCGCTGATCGAAGAATCGGAGGCCCTGCAGCTGCAGACCGCCACCGAAACCTACGCAATGCTGGCCGAAGCGTTGCCGGACCTGCGGATCGGCCTGGTGCACGGCCGTCTCAAGCAAGCCGAAAAACAGGAAGTCATGGACGCCTTCAGCGCCGGCGCCTGCCACGTGCTGGTCGCCACTACCGTGATTGAAGTCGGGGTCGATGTCCCCAACGCTTCGCTGATGGTGATCGAACATGCGGAACGCTTCGGACTGTCGCAGCTGCACCAGCTGCGCGGGCGGGTTGGACGCGGTTCTGCCGCCAGCGTATGCTTGCTGTTATACCAAAGCCCGCTCGGCTATGTCGCCAAGCAACGCCTGATGACCATGCGCGAAACCACCGACGGCTTCGAAATCGCGCGGCGCGACCTGGAAATCCGCGGCCCCGGCGAATTCCTCGGTGCGCGCCAGTCAGGCCAGGCCATGCTGCGTTTTGCCGACCTGGCTACCGACCAATGGCTGGTCGACCGCGCCCGCGACCTGGCGCAAACGCTGCTGCAGGATCCGGCGCCAGCCAGCCAGGCTACCGTCAGCGCCCATCTGACGCGTTGGCTGGGCGGCCGCGAAGATTTCCTGAAGGTTTGAGCGGCATGGGCAAAAATGATGGTTATTTTGCAAAAGCGGCGCTGAAACGCGGGGAGACACAATCTCCATCGAAAAATATGCGAAGATAACAACATGACTCTGACCGAACTCAAATATATCGTCGCGGTAGCTCGCGTAAAGCATTTTGGCCATGCCGCTGAAGCTTGTTTCGTGGCGCAGCCGACCCTCTCCGTGGCGATCAAGAAGCTGGAAGACGAACTGGGCGTGGTGATCTTCGAACGCGGCGGCACCGAAATTTCCGTGACGCCGCTGGGTGCGCAGATCGTGGCCCAGGCTGAACGGGTGCTGGAGCAGACCGCCACCATCCGCGAGATCGCCAACCAGAACAAGGATCCGCTGGCCGGCCCGCTGCGCCTGGGCATCATCTATACGGTCGGCCCCTACCTGCTGCCGCCGCTGGTGAAAACCATGATCGAGCAAGTGCCGCAGATGCCGCTGGTACTGCAGGAAAATTTCACCGTGCGCCTGCTGGAGCTGCTGCGCCAAGGCGAACTGGATGCCGCCATCATCGCCTTGCCGTTCCCCGAGCACGGCCTGATGGTGCAGCCGCTGTACGACGAGCCGTTCGTGGTAGCGCTGCCCAAGCATCATGCCTGGGCCAACCGCACCAGCATCAGCGCCCAGGATCTCAAATCGGAAACCATGCTGTTGCTCGGCAACGGCCATTGTTTCCGCGACCAGGTGCTGGAGGTGTGCCCCGAAATGTCGCGCTTTTCGACTGCCGGCGACGGCATTGCCCGCACTTTCGAAGGTTCGTCGCTGGAAACCATCCGCCACATGGTGGCTTCCGGCATCGGCATCACCGTGCTGCCGCTGGCCTCGGTGCCCGATATCGACGCCAAGGACGGCATGCTGCGTTATGTGCCGTTCACCGATCCGGAGCCGTCGCGCCGGGTGGTGATTGTCTGGCGCAAGAGCTTCACGCGCCATGCCGCCATCGAAGCCGTGCAAAAAGCGGTGCTGGATTGCGGCCTGAAAGGCGTTACCTTGCTGCATGACGCGCTTGCCGTCGAAGGCTGAGCCAAAAGCCGATGTATGCCGGCCGGGATAGAACCTGGCTTACGTCCGCCGGCGTGTTTCCATCCCTCATTTTTCCCGCTGCCGCCTGGCGGCTACGCTAATCATCCAGACCGCAATGAATCGCCTCAAACTCTACTTCCGGCTGATCCGCATGGACAAACCGATCGGCATCCTGCTGCTGCTATGGCCGACCCTGGCCGCTCTGTGGCTGGCGGCCGAGGGCAAGCCGGCCTGGGCCCTGGTCGCGATTTTCTGTCTCGGCACCGCCCTGATGCGCTCGGCCGGCTGCGCGATCAACGATTTTGCCGACCGCGATTTCGACAAGCACGTCAAGCGCACCGCCGAGCGGCCGCTGACCAGCGGCAAGATCGCCGCCTGGGAAGCGGTGATGGTGGCCGTCGTGCTGACACTGCTGTCGCTGCTGCTGATCCTGCCGCTGAACACGCTGACCAAGGAGCTGTCGGTCGTCGCCGTGATCGTGGCCGGCAGCTATCCCTACTTCAAGCGCTTCTTCGCGATCCCGCAAGCCTACCTCGGCATCGCCTTCGGCTTCGGCATTCCCATGGGTTTCGCGGCGGTCCAGGGAACCGTGCCGGCCGCCGCCTGGCTGCTGTTGCTGGCGAATGTATTCTGGGCGGTCGCCTACGACACCGAATACGCCATGGTCGACCGCGACGACGACCTGAAAATCGGCATCCGGACTTCCGCGATTACCTTCGGCCGCTACGACGTAACCGCAATCATGCTTTGTTACGCGCTCAGTTTGGGATTAGTATTTACAGTAGGCTGGCAATTCGGCCTGCGCGCCTGGTTCAGCGCCGGCATGCTGGCGGCGGCCGGATGTGCAGCCTACCACTACCGCTTGATCCGCAGCCGCGAACGCGCCGGCTGCTTCGCCGCTTTTCGCCACAACAACTGGCTGGGAGCGGCGGTATTCGGCGGGATCGCCCTGGACTATGCGTTCCGGTAGATGTCCGGCGGCAACCCGGCATGATTATCGTGATATATTAGGCAACATCTTTCCCCGCAATCCACATTGAAGAGGCAAACATGGCTACTACCGACAACGTAAAAGAGATGCGCGACAATCTGGCTGGCGAACTCAAATCCGTGATCAAGGAAGCGGAAACCCTGCTCGACGATACCCATGACCATGCGGAAAAAAAATACAACTCGGCCCGTGAGAAGCTGAAAGCCGCGCTGGAAACAGCCAAGACGGAACTGCCGAAAGCTACCAAGAAAGCCGTGGCGCACACCAAGCACGCGGCCCATGTCACCGATGAATATGTCGGCGACAATCCATGGAAAGCTGTCAGCGTGGCGGCCGTCATCGGTTTGCTGGCTGGCCTGGCGATTGGCCGCAACAAATAAAGTGCGGCCGGAGCCTCGACACCACTGCGGCTCTGCAATAAAAAACAGCGGCAATCGCCATGCGATGCCGCTGTTTTTTTATGCGTAACGCCCGCCCCGGCGCTAATCGCGTCCGAATTCGTCGCCCAGTTCCTGGCCGCGGAGCGCGGCTGATTTGACGGCAGCGATGATCGCACCCTTCACATCCGCAGCCTCCATGCTGCTCAACGCGGCATACGTGGTGCCGCCCTTGGAGGTCACGCGCTCGCGCAGCAGCGACACCGGCTCCGACGATTGCGCCGCAAGCTGCGCCGCGCCGGTGAAGGTGGCCTTGGCCAGTTCGACGCCCTGCTGCGCAGTCAGGCCGAGTTCCTGCGCCGCCTGCTGCATCGCCTCGATAAAATAAAACACATACGCCGGGCCGCTGCCGGACACCGCCGTCACTGCATCGATCTTTGCTTCGTCATCCAGCCATACCGTGCTGCCCACCGCGCGCAAGATCAGGTCGGCGGTCTCGCGCTGTGCCGGCGACACGCCGGCGGTGGCGACCATTCCGGTAATGCCTTGGCCGATCAGCGCCGGCGTATTCGGCATGCAGCGCACGATGGCGTCGTGGCCGCCCAGCCAGCGCGCCAGGTCCACCGCGCGGATCCCGGCGGCAATCGACAGCACCAGCTGGGTCCGGACATGCGGCCGCAATTTGGCCACGACTTCCTTCATCTGCTGCGGCTTGACCGCCAGCACGATCACTTCGCAAGCCTCGATCGCGGCGTCGATCCCGGTCGCCGTGCTGACGCCGAAGCGCTGCGCCAGATTCTGCAGCGCCTCCGGATTCAGGTCGACCACATGGATGTTGGCGCCGTCGGTCACCTTGCCGGCCAGGCCGCCGATCAGGGCTGCCGCCATATTGCCGCCGCCGATGAAACCGATATTCAATTTATTTTTCATGATTCCGTTCCCGTTGCCCAAAAATTGCACTGCCCACGCGCACGATGGTAGCGCCCTCTTCAATCGCCGCCACCATGTCTGCCGACATGCCCATCGACAAAGTGTCTAGTTGCTGCCCAGCTTGCTGCGTACCCAGGTCATGCCGCAGCTGTTCCAGCAACTCCCTGGTCTGGCGAAATGCCGCATGCTGTTTTTGCCGGTCGTCGGTCGGCTCCGGTATCGCCATCAGGCCGCGCAGCCTCAGCCCCGGCAATCCCGCAACGGCACGCGCCACAGCCGGCAACTCCGACGGCGCCAGGCCGCTCTTGCTCGCTTCGCCGCTGATATTCACCTGCAGGCAGATGTTCAGCGGCGCCAGTTGCGGCGGCCGCTGCTGCGACAGGCGCTGAGCGATCTTTTCGCGGTCGACCGTGTGCACCCAGTCGAAATGCTCAGCGATGGCGCGCGTCTTGTTGCTCTGGATCGGACCGATAAAATGCCATTCCAGCAAGACATCGTCGCGCTGTCCGGACTTCAGCGCCAGCTCGACCTCAGCCATTTTGGCCAGCGCCTCCTGCAGATAATTTTCACCGAAAGCACGCTGGCCGGCGGCGATCGCTTCCAGCACCGCGTCGGCGCCGAAGGTTTTGGACACCGCCAGCAGCGCCACACTGTCAGGTCGGCGCGACACCGCAACGGCCGTGGCATGAATACTGCTATGGACGGCTTGCAACTTGTGCGACATTAAGGACATAATCGGAGAGTTTGAAAATTGCCGTAAAGAACTACCAACTTGCATGGCCAGGCGGTTTTGACAAGCAGCGCCTGGGCAGGAAAATGCATTTCAACAAACAAAATACAGCACAGGGATTATAAATGGACATTTCCGAACTTCTGGCTTTTTCGGTGAAGAATAAGGCATCCGATTTGCATTTATCCGCAGGCTTGCCGCCGATGATCCGGGTTCATGGCGATGTGCGCCGCATCAACCTGCCGCCGCTGGAGCACAAGGACGTGCATTCCATGATTTATGACATCATGAACGACGGCCAGCGCAAGGCGTACGAAGAACACCTGGAATGCGATTTTTCCTTTGAAATCCCCGGCCTGGCGCGCTTCCGCGTGAATGCATTCAACCAGGACCGTGGCGCCGCGGCCGTGCTGCGGACGATTCCGTCGACGGTCCTGACGCTGGAGCAGCTCAACGCGCCGCGCATCTTTGCCGAGCTGTCGCTCAAGCCGCGCGGCCTGGTGCTGGTCACCGGCCCTACCGGTTCCGGCAAGTCGACCACGCTGGCCGCCATGGTCAACCATGTCAACGAGAACGAATACGCGCACATCCTGACCATCGAAGATCCGATCGAATTCGTCCACCAGTCGAACAAATGCCTGATCAACCAGCGTGAAGTCGGCCCGCATACCCATTCCTTCAGCAATGCGCTGCGTTCGGCCTTGCGCGAAGACCCGGACGTGATCCTGGTGGGCGAATTGCGCGACCTGGAAACCATCCGCCTGGCGCTGACCGCCGCCGAAACCGGCCACCTGGTGTTCGGCACCCTGCACACCTCTTCCGCCGCCAAGACCATCGACCGTATCGTCGACGTGTTCCCGGGCGAAGAAAAGGAAATGGTGCGCGCCATGCTGTCGGAATCGCTGCAGGCAGTGATTTCGCAAAGCCTGCTGAAGACCAAGGACGGCTCCGGCCGCGTTGCGGCCCATGAAATCATGCTGGGCACGCCGGCGATCCGCAACCTGATCCGCGAAAGCAAGATTGCGCAGATGTACTCGGCGATCCAGACCGGCAGCAACATGGGCATGCAAACCCTGGACAGCAACCTGACCGAACTGGTCAAGCGCAATGTGATCTCGCTGGCCAGCGCGCGCGCAGCGGCCAAGACACCGGACAATTTCCCAGGCTAAAACCCGGGCTGCAAAATACATTAGGATAAGAATCATGGAAAGAGATCAAGCCACCAAATTCATGCACGACTTGCTGCGCCTGATGGTCAGCAAGCGCGGCTCCGATTTGTTCATTACCGCGGACTTCCCGCCGGCGTTCAAGATCGACGGCAAGATCACCCCGGTGTCGAACCAGGCGCTGACTTCGGTGCATACCCTGGAACTGGCGCGCGCCATCATGAGCGACAAGCAGGCTGCCGATTTCGAAGAAACCAAGGAATGCAATTTCGCCATCAGCCCGGCCGGGCTGGGACGGTTCCGGGCTTCGGCATTCATCCAGCAGGGCCGGGTCGGCATGGTGCTGCGCACGATCACCACCGACATCCCGAAATTCGAAGACCTGGGCCTGCCGCCTACGCTGAAAGAGGTCGCCATGACCAAGCGCGGCCTGGTGATCATGGTCGGCGCCACCGGCTCCGGCAAATCGACCACGCTGGCGGCGATGGTCGGCTATCGCAATGAAAACAGCTACGGCCACATCATCACCATCGAGGATCCGGTCGAGTACATCCACCCGCACAAGAACTGCATCGTGACCCAGCGTGAAGTCGGCGTCGACACCGACAACTGGGGCGTGGCGCTGAAGAACACCTTGCGCCAGGCGCCGGACGTGATCCTGATCGGCGAAATCCGCGACCGTGAAACCATGGACTACGCCATCGCCTTCGCCGAAACCGGCCACTTGTGCCTGGCCACCTTGCACGCCAACAGTTCCAACCAGGCGCTTGACCGCATCATCAACTTTTTCCCCGAAGAGCGCCGGCCGCAGCTGCTGATGGACTTGTCGCTCAACCTGAAAGGCATCATCTCGCAACGCCTGGTGCCGTTGAAAACCGTGAAGGGACGTGCGGTAGCGGTGGAGATCATGCTCAATTCGCCGCTCATTTCCGACCTGATCTTCAAGGGCGATGTGCACGAGATCAAGGAAATCATGAAGAAGTCGCGCGAACTCGGCATGCAGACTTTTGACCAGGCCCTGTTCGATTTGTACGAAGAGGATAAAATCAGTTATGAAGACGCCTTGCGCAACGCCGATTCGGTCAACGATCTGCGTCTCGCCATCAAGCTGCGCGGCAAGGATGCAAAGGACCGCGACCTTGCAGCCGGCACTGAACACCTGGGGATAGTATGACTACCGACACTAGCATTTACGATTTCACCGTCAAGCAGCTGGACGGCACGCCCGAGTCGCTGGCGGCCTTCCGCGGCAAGGTGCTGCTGATCGTCAATACCGCCAGCAACTGCGGCTTCACGCCGCAGTACAAGGGACTGGAAGAGATTTACCAGAAGTACCGCGCGCAAGGCTTCGAAGTACTGGGCTTTCCGTGCAACCAGTTCGGCGCCCAGGAACCGGGAACCGCCGACGAAATCGGCGCTTTCTGCGAGAAGAACTACGGCGTCACCTTTCCCTTGTTCGAGAAGATCGACGTCAACGGCGACCATGCGGCGCCGCTCTACCAGTACCTGAAAAACGCAGCGCCGGGTTTGCTGGGCAGCGAGGGCATCAAATGGAATTTCACCAAATTCCTGGTGAACAAGGATGGCGGCGTGGTTGACCGTTTTGCGCCGCAGACCAAGCCGGAAGCGCTGGCGGCGGATATCGAGAAATTGCTGGGAAAATAAGGCAGGAACATTCCGGACCGGTTCCTGGCTTTGCAGCCAGCCGATCCGGATACATCGTCAATCGCAGCTCAATGCGCCATTTGCAGGCCGTACACCAGCGCCGCCAGCACGCCGCCGCAGATCGAACCCACCACAGGCACCAAGGCATAACCCCAGTCGCTGTCGCGTTTGCCGGGAATCGGCAGCAGTGCGTGCATCAGGCGCGGGCCTAGGTCACGCGCCGGGTTGATCGCATAGCCGGTGGTGCCGCCCAGGGAAACGCCGATGCTCATCACCAGCAAAGCCACCGGCAGCGCGTCCAGCGCGCCCAGGCCCATCTTCGGCGAAGCGATATTCAGCACGCAATAAACCAGCACGAAAGTGCCGACCACTTCAGACACTACGTTGCCGAAGGTGTTGCGGATCGCCGGCGCCGTGCAAAACGCCGCCAGCTTCAGATTGCCGTCCGTAGTTTCGGCGAAGTGATTTCGGTACACCAGCCATACCAGGAAAGCACCCATCATCCCGCCCAGCATCTGCGACAGGATATAACCCGGCACGCTGCCCCAGGCAAACTTGCCGGCCACCGCCAGCGCCAGGGTCACGGCTGGATTCAGGTGGGCGCCGCTGGACGATGCCGCCACAAAAACGCCAACGAATACGGCCATCGCCCAGCCGACCGTGATCACGATCAGGCCGCTGCCATGGCCATGGGTTTTACTTAAAAGTACATTGGCAACCACGCCGTTGCCAAGCAAGACAATCAGGGCGGTGCCCACGAATTCAGCTAAAAAGGGAGTCATGAGGAACTCTTTCGGAAATGGGAAGTGAGAGGAACGCAGATTCTGTTCTGCGTTCCGGTCTGTTTTTTATCCAACGGTGCCTGCTACCGGTTTGCGGTCAGGAATCTGCCCACACCGTGGCCGCTGCAATCGCCCGCTGCCAGCCTTTGATGCTGGCCTGCACTTCTTCCGCCGGCAGCGCCGGCTTGAAGCGCTGGTCGAGCTGCCATTGGCCGCGCACGTCGTCGGTGCTGCTCCAGTAGCCGACCGCCAGGCCAGCCAGGTAGGCCGCTCCCAGCGCCGTGGTTTCCGTGACTTTCGGACGCACCACATCCACGCCCAGGATGTCGGACTGGAATTGCATCAGCAGGTTGTTGGCAGTGGCGCCGCCGTCGACGCGC
The DNA here is from genome assembly GCF_059418905.1 of Collimonas sp. GW821-FHT07E08. Lineage (NCBI taxonomy): Bacteria > Pseudomonadati > Pseudomonadota > Betaproteobacteria > Burkholderiales > Oxalobacteraceae > Collimonas > Collimonas sp. GW821-FHT07E08. The sequence continues at coordinate 94,965 of NZ_JBWKQR010000015.1, forward strand.
AGTTCCGGGATGACGATGCCGGCGTCCGCTTCCATGGCTTTCAATACGTCCATGGTCTGGTAAGCGATGCTGTCCAGCGCGGCGCGCGCGTAGTGGGCCGAGGTGGTGCCGCGGGTAATGCCGAAAATGGTGCCGCGTGCGTGCGGGTTCCAGTGCGGCGCGCCGAGGCCGGCAAACGCCGGCACCAGGTAGACGCCGTCGCTGCTCTTGACGCTGCGCGCCAGTGCTTCGATTTCGGTGGAAGTCTTGATGATGCCAAGGCCGTCGCGCAGCCACTGCACCACGGCGCCGCCGATGAAGATGCTGCCTTCCAGCGCATAGTTGACTTCGTTGCCGATTTTCCAGGCGACCGTGGTCAGCAGGTTGTTTTTCGAGATGATCGGCTTGGTGCCGGTGTTCATCACCATGAAACAGCCGGTGCCGTAGGTATTCTTGACCATGCCGGGTTCGGTGCACATCTGGCCGAACAAGGCCGCCTGCTGATCGCCGGCGATCCCCGCCAGCGGGATTTCGGAGCCGAAGCCCGAAATCTCGGTGTGGCCGTAGACTTCGCTGGAGGAACGCACTTCCGGCAGCATGCTGCGCGGCACGCCCATGATCTTGAGCAGCTCGTCATCCCACTCCATGGTATGGATGTTGAACAGCATGGTGCGCGAGGCATTCGAGACATCGGTCAGGTGCAGCTTGCCGCGGGTCATGTTCCAGACCAGCCAGGTGTCGATCGTGCCGAACGCCAGGCGGCCCTGGTCGGCCAGCTGCTGCGCGCCTTCGACGTTGTTCAGTATCCAGCGGATCTTGGTGCCGGAAAAATACGAGTCGACCAGCAAGCCGGTCTTTGCGCGGATGGTTTCGGCCAGGCCGTCGGCTTTCAGCTGGTCGCAGAATGCGGCTGTGCGGCGGTCTTGCCAGACGATGGCGTTGTACACCGCCTTGCCGGTTTCGCGATCCCAGACCACGGTGGTTTCACGCTGGTTGGTAATGCCGATGGCGGCGATCGAAGTACCGTTCAGGCCGATGTTGGTTGAAGCCTCGGCGGCGACGCCGACCTGGGTCGACCAGATTTCCTGCGGATCGTGTTCGACCCAGCCCGGCTGCGGATAGATCTGGCGGAATTCTTTCTGCGCTGAAGAAACGATATTGCCTTGACGGTCGAACAGGATGGCGCGCGAACTGGTCGTTCCCTGATCCAGGGCTAAAATGTATTTATCTTTCAACTTGTCTACTCCAAGGTTGGTGAATCCGCCTGCGCGGACCGGGCGACTTTGATCCGGGGTTGATGCCGGGCCTGTCTTTTTTATCTTCCGGCGCTGCTGCCTGCCGGGCAAAACTTCAGGTAAACCATTTCAAGCCAGCATGGCGGCCGGTGCGGGTACTTGCTGCGCCTCCAGCCAGGCATGCAGGCGCTCGACGCCGGCTGCGTCAAAACGCAATCCCAGCTTGGAACGGCGCCACAGGATATCGTCGGCAGTCAGCGCCCATTCGTTGCGCATCAGGTAGCGCACTTCCGCCTCATACAGGTCGGCGCCGAACAATTCGCCCAGCCCGGCCATCTCGTGGATGCCGTCCAGCAGGCGCGCCGCGCGGGTGCCGTAGGTGCGTGCATAACGCGCCGCCAAGGTGGCCGGCAGCCAGGCATGGCGCTGCTGGAAAATCCGCTGGAAGTCTGCGAAATCGGCGTTGGCGATGTCGCCGCCCGGCAGCGCTTCATGCGCGGTCCAGTGCGATTTCATGTAACCGAACAGCGGCTGCAGCTGCTCCATGGCTTCCTCCGCCAGGCGCCGGTAAGTGGTGATCTTGCCGCCGAATACCGACAGCACCGGCGCCAGCCCTTGTTCGGCCCGCAGCTCAAGACGGTAGTCGCGGGTTACCGCGGACGGATTGGCGACTTCTTCTTCCAGCAGCGGCCGCACGCCGGCATAGGACCAGACCACCTGTTGCGGCGTCACGGCGGCTTCGAAATAGCGGCTCACCGATTCGCACAGGTAAGCGGTTTCTTCATCCGAAATCTCTACCTTGCCCGGATTGCCGCTGTACTCGACATCGGTGGTGCCGATCAGCGTGAAGTCGGTTTCATACGGAATCGCAAAGACGATGCGCTTGTCGGGATTCTGGAAAATGTAAGCGTGGTCGTGGTCGAACAGGCGCTTGGTGACGATGTGGCTGCCCTTGACCAGGCGGATGTGATGCTGGGCCGGCGTATTCAATGCGCTGTTCAACAAGCTGGCGACCCAGGGACCGGCAGCGTTGACCACGCAGCGCGCCTTGACCTTGGTAGTCGCGCCGCTCACGGCCGACAGCAAAGTGGCGTCCCAGTATTGCGCGCCTTGCCTGGCTTCGATCAGGCGGGTCCTGGTGAGGATGGCGGCGCCGCGTTCCTTGGCGTCCATCGCATTGAGCACCACCAGGCGCGCGTCTTGCACCGAGGCGTCGGAATACACGAAACCTTTGCTCAGGGTTTTCTTCAGCGGCGCGCCGGCCGGATGCTTGCGGAAATCGATGGAGCGCGAACCGGGCAGCAATTCGCGCTTGCTCAGGTTGTCGTATAAAAACAGGCCGGCGCGTATTATCCAGGCCGGCCGCAGGCTCGATACATGCGGCATCACGAAGCGCAGCGGCGCGATGATGTGCGGCGCCATGCGCAGCAGCAGTTCGCGCTCTTGCAGGGCTTTGCGGACCAGGCCGAATTCGTAATGTTCGAGATAGCGCAAGCCGCCATGTATCAGCTTGGTGCTGGCCGATGAAGTGTGCGAAGCCAGGTCGTCCTGCTCGCAAAGCAACACGCTCAGTCCGCGACCCGCGGCGTCGCGCGCAATCCCGGCGCCGTTAACGCCGCCGCCCACTACCAGCAAATCAACAATCTCATCTGATGCCACAGCCATCTCCTTGTGTCGGCAACTCGCTCATCGGACATATCCAGTTGTTGCCAAATAGCAAAACGGTATGCTTGCAATGTCACCGCACATCATAAAATATTTATATTCGAAAGTATATTGTTCGAATTCGAACATTGATAATCATTTATATTCATTGAAAGCAATTATTCAATAGAAATAAACTTAATTGCTTATAGATAAGCACTATCCCCTCCTCGGCCCGGAGGCTTGCAAGCGGCTGTCGCGCATAGGACTGGCCTGAGCCGTCGCCCGGATGGAGGAAAAAGGGGATGGATGTTCGCCGTGCGGCGTGCGAATGGCTTCGCGGGATTATTTTTTTTGCTGCCGGTCCGCGTCGTCGGTAACGAACACGTCGATTTTCGCTTCTTCGAAAATGCCGGCCATGGCTTCCGGCACGGGCTTGTCAGTGAACAGGGCATTGATTTTCGAGATATCGCCGAGCCGCACCAGCGCCGGCCGCCAGAATTTCGAATGGTCGGCCACCAGGAACACGGTGCGCGAATGTTCGATGATCGCTTCCGAAACCCGCACCTCGCGATAGTCGAAATCGCGCAGGGTGCCGTCGGCCTCGATGCTGGAAATGCCGATGATGCCGAAATCGACCTTGAAGCGGCGGATGAAATCGATGGTTTCTTCGCCGGTAATCCCGAGGTCGCGGGCGCGCACCACGCCGCCGGTGATGATCACTTCGCAGCCCGGATAGCCGCTCATGATGGCGGCCACGTTCAGGTTGTTGGTGATGACCCGCAGGTTGCGGCGCCGGCTCAAGGCCTTGGCGACTTCTTCGTTGGTGGTGCCGAGGTTGATGAAGAGCGTCGCCTGGTCCGGGATATGTTCCACCACCAGGGCGGCGATGCGGCGCTTTTCTTCCGAATACAAACCCTGCCTGGCGCCATAGGCGATATTCTCGGCGCTGGACGGCAGGCCGACGCCGCCGTGATAACGCTGCAGCAGGTTCATCTCCGCCAGCAGGTTGATGTCGCGCCGGATGGTCTGCTGGGTGATATTGAAGCGCGTCGCCAGGTGTTCTACCGTCACAAAGCCATCGCGTTGCACATAACTCAACAGCTCTTGCTGGCGACCGTTAAGCTTTAGCGTTGATATCTCTGGCATGAACCTTGTCCTGTGCGGATTTTTCAAAGGCTTTTATTATGATGGGATTTCTGCCATAAGGGGGGAATGCACAGCGCCTTTTGTCGCACCGCCCGGGTATAATGGTAACGGTATCATTTTATCATGTTAGAATTTCACCATGGAAAAAGAAACCTTGATGAACGCCGTCGTCGCCGACGTCACCGCGCGCCGTAAAGGCGGCCGTAAAACCGGCGGCTTCACCCTGCGCGACGTCGCCAAGCTGGCTGGCGTCGCACCGATCACGGCGTCGCGCGCACTGAATACGCCGGACGCCGTCTCTGCCAAGGTTCTGCAAAAGGTGCAGGCCGCGGTGGCGCAGACCGGCTACGTGCCGAACCTGCTGGCCGGCGCGCTGGCGTCGCAGAAAAGCCGCCTGGTGGCGGCCGTGGTGCCGACCCTGTCCGGTCCGATGTTCCTGGAAACCGTGGAAGCGCTGACCGACACCCTGGCCGGCGCCGGCTACCAGGTGATGCTGGGCCAGAGCGGTTATGAAAATTCGCGCGAAGACGCCTTGCTCGACGCCATCATCGGCCGCCGCCCGGACGGCATCGTGCTGACCGGCATCACCCGTTCGCCGCAGGCGCGCCGGCGCTTGCTGGCAAGCGGCATCCCGGTGGTCGAAACCTGGGACCTGACGCCAACCCCGGTCGACATGCTGGTCGGTTTTTCCCATGAAAAGATCGGCGCCGCGGTGGCCCAGTACCTGCACGCCAAAGGCAAGAAGCGGGTGGCCGCCATCAGCGGCGACGATGAACGCAGCCGGCGCCGCGCCACGGCGTTTTCCGAAGCGGCGGTCCGGCTGGGCATGGCGCGGCCGCAGGAAATCGACATCCCGGCTTGCCTGGTGACGGCGCCCACCACGCTTGGCAACGGCCGCAGCGGACTGCGGGAATTGCTGCAGCGCGCGCCCGACATCGACGCCGTGTTTTGCAGCTCCGACCTGCTGGCCCTGGGCCTGATGATAGAAGCGCAAGCCAGCGGCATCGCCATTCCCCGCCAGCTGGCCGTCATCGGCCTGGGCGACCTCAGCTTTTCGCGCGACCTGCAGCCGCCGCTGACCACGGTCCGCATCGACGGCACCGCCATCGGCAGCACCGCCGCGCGTTTCATCATCGCCCGCTCCGAGGGCAAAAGCGTGGCCGAACCGATCTGCGATCTCGGCTTCACCATCATAGAGCGCGCCAGCGTTTAACCGCTTCTTCGCAAAAAAAATCGTTGACAGCCAAAAATGGGACCGCTACCATTTGCTCGAATTCGATTTGGTAGCGGTCCCATTTTTAGCAATAAAGACAACGAAATATTTTAGCGCACACAGCCACAGGCAACCTCATGACAGATTCGAATACCAGCCAGCCCGCCACAGGCACTCCGCATATCGTCGACATGCGCGTGGTGCCGGTAGCCGGGCGCGACAGCATGCTGCTCAACCTGAGCGGCGCGCATGGCCCCTATTTCACGCGCAACATCGTGATCCTCAGCGACAATGCCGGCAACATCGGCGTGGGCGAAGTGCCGGGAGGCGAACGCATCCGGCAGACGCTGGAAGATGCGCGCCCGCTGCTGCTGGGAAAATCGATAGGCAACTACCAGGCGATCCTCAACAGCACACGCGCGGCGTTCAGCGACCGGGACGCCGGCGGCCGCGGCCTGCAAACCTTCGACCTGCGCATCGCGATCCATGCGGTGACGGCGCTGGAAGCCGCCCTGCTCGACCTGCTCGGCAAATTTCTCGGCGTGCCGGTGGCGGCGTTGCTGGGCGAAGGCCAGCAGCGCACTGCGGTGAAGATGCTGGGCTACCTGTTCTACGTCGGCGACCGCAACGCCACCGACCTGCCTTACGCCAGCGCCCCGGACGCCGCCGACGACTGGCTGCGGCGGCGCCACGAGCCAGCATTGGACACGCAGGCAGTGGTCGCCCTGGCCGAAGCTGCTTACCAGCGCTACGGCTTCAACGATTTCAAGCTGAAGGGCGGCGTGCTGCGCGGCGAGGATGAAATCGAAGCGGTGACGGCGCTGGCCGAGCGTTTCCCGGGGGCCCGCATCACGCTTGATCCGAACGGCGGCTGGCTGCTCAAGGACGCCATCCGCCTGTGCCGCGACCAGCACGCGGTGCTGGCCTATGCCGAAGATCCCTGCGGTGCGGAGAACGGCTTTTCCGGGCGTGAAGTGATGGCCGAATTCCGCCGCGCCACCGGCTTGCAGACCGCCACCAACATGATCGCCACCGACTGGCGCGAGATGGGCCATGCCATCCAGTTGCAATCGGTCGACATCCCGCTGGCCGATCCCCATTTCTGGACCATGCAGGGTTCGGTACGGGTGGCGCAGATGTGCCGCGAATGGGGCCTGACCTGGGGCTCCCATTCCAACAACCATTTCGATATCTCGCTGGCGATGTTCACCCACGTCGCCGCCGCGGCGCCGGGCGACATCACCGCCATCGACACGCACTGGATCTGGCAAGACGGCCAGCGCCTGACCAGGCAGCCGCTGCAGATTGCCGGCGGCATGGTCGAGGTGCCAGACAAACCCGGGCTCGGCGTCGAACTTGATCCGGTGGAACTGGAGGCCGCGCACCAGCTCTACCGCAGCATGGGACTGGGTGCGCGCGACGATGCCGCAGCCATGCAATACCTGATCCCCGGCTGGAAATTCGACAACAAGAAACCTTGCCTGTTACGCTAAGACGCCCGACGAACGTCCAATGAAGACACTCCTGCTCTCGCCGGAAATCAGCCTTGGCAACGACGGCTGGCATTTGACCTTGTCGCCTGCAGCCGGCGGCCGCGTCACGTCCCTCAGGTCGTCGCAAGGCGAACGTGAAATCGACTGGATCGTCCCCATGCCGGAACAGTGCAGGCGGCACGGCTTCCCGGCAAGCGCCTGGCCCAAGGCCGGCATTTACCCGCTGCTGCCGTTTTCCAACCGCATCCGCGGCGGCAGGTTTTCCTGGGCGGGCCTGGCTCTGGATTTGCCGCTGCATCCGGGAGAACGGCATGCCATGCACGGTTTTGGCCACCGCGCCGAATGGCAATTGCTCGATTGCGATGGCAGCAGCGCCGCAATGCTGTACGTCCACGAAGAAGACGACAACGGCTGGCCCTGGCGTTTCGAAGCGAAGCAGACCATCAGCCTGGCAGCCGGCGCACTCGCCATGAAAATGGAGGTCACCAGCACCGGCAATACGGCATTGCCGCCGATGCCGCTCGGCGCAGGATTCCATCCATATTTTCCGCGGCGCTTCGCCCGCCAGGTTTCCTTTGCCGCGCAACAGCTGTGGCAAGCCGATGCCGAACATGTCGCCATCGGCGTCGGCGAGATCCCTCCGCAGCATGACTACCGCACCCTGCGCAGCATTCCGCCAGAGGAAGAATTGACGCTGTATTACGGCGGCTGGAACGGACAAGCCATGCTCGGCGACGGCCGGCAGCACTGCATCGCGATTTCCGCATCGCCGCCGCTATCGCACCTGGTCCTGCATGCACCCAAGGCAGGCGATTACTTCTGCATCGAACCGGTGACCCACGTCGCCGACGCAGTCAACCTGGCGCAATCCGGTTTTCCCGATACCGGATTAAAAACCCTGGCCGCCGGCCGTACGTTCAGCTGCGATTTCCGGATGGCGTTTTCCAGCCTGGCCATCACGGAACCGCCGTGACGCCCTGCCGGCCCTCAATCACATAAATAAAAACCAACCGAGACAACAACAATGAAACATATCAAAGGCCTGCGCTGGTGGATCATCGCCCTCGTCTGTTTTGGCACCATACTCAACTACATATCGCGCAACTCGCTGGGCGTGCTGGCAGATACGCTGAAACACGACCTGGCGTTCAGCACCAAGGAATATTCGTACGTGGTGGCGGCCTTCCAGGTCGCCTACACCATCATGCAGCCGGTATGCGGCTACATCATCGATTTCCTCGGCTTGAAAGTGGGCTTCGCCTTGTTTGCCGCCGCCTGGTCGATAGTCGGCATGCTGCACGGCTTCGCCACCGGCTGGTTATCGCTGGCTTTCTTCCGCGGCTTGCTGGGCCTGACCGAGGCCGTCGCGATTCCGGCAGGCGTCAAAGCGGTATCGGAATGGTTTCCAAAACAGGAGCGCTCGGTGGCAGTCGGCTATTTCAACGCCGGCACGTCGATGGGTGCGGTGATCGCGCCGGTGCTGGTGGCATGGCTGCTCTACAAACATGGCTGGCAAGCAGCGTTTATCGCCACTGGCGCGCTGGGCTTCATTTTCGCGGGTTTGTGGTTCTTCTTTTATCGGGCTCCTAAAGACCATCCCAACCTGTCCGATAAAGAACGGGCATATATCCTCTCCGGCCAGGAAAGCATTGCCGAAAGCCAGGCCCACGCCAAGCCATCGGTGCGGGCGATCGTCAAGACGCGCCGTTTCTGGGGCATCGCGATCACCCGCTTCCTGGCGGAACCGGCCTGGCAAACCTTCAATTTCTGGATTCCGCTGTATTTCATTTCCGTGCGCGGCATGAATCTGAAAGAGTTCGCCGTCTTCGGCTGGATGCCGTTCTTTGCCGCCGACATGGGCGGCATCCTGGGCGGCTACCTGTCGCCGTTCCTGATGAAGCATTTCAAATTCAAGCTGATCAGCTCGCGCATCGCCGGCATCGCCACCGGGGCATTGCTGATGACCAGCGTCGGTTTTGTCGGTTATGTAGAAAGCCCCTACGTGGCCATCGCCCTGTTCTGCATAGGCGGCTTTTCCCACCAAATGATTTCCGGCCTGGTCAACACCATGACCGCCGACGTCTTCAACACCCGCGAAGTCGGCACTGCCAACGGCCTGACCGGCATGATCAGCTGGATTGGCGGGCTCTCGTTTTCATTGCTGATCGGGCAGCTGGCCGAATCGATCGGCTACACCCCGCTGTTCGCCGCGCTCGGCATGTTCGACGTGGTCGGCGTAACGATTCTTTTCCTGCTGTACCGCGGCTATAAAGACAGCAATGTCGCCAGCAACTGAACAAGAAATTGGAGACTTCCATGTCAGTCAAACTCATACCTGAATTTCACCTCGCCGCGCAAAAAGGCCCGCTGCTGACGCTCAAGGGTTCCGGCGGCCAGGTGGCCCATATCTTCGTGCTGGAACAAGACATCATCCGCGTCATGGTATTGCCTGATGCGAAGCTGCGCTTTCCCCGCACTTGGGCAATTGCGCCGGGCGCGCCGCAACTTCCGCTGGAGGGACGCGACCGTTTCTCGCTGGCGGGTTTTGCACAACCACCCTACAGCACCGAGGAAAGCGGCGGCGCCTTGTTGATACAAACCGCGAAAATCCGGCTGACGGTGCAACTCAAAGGACTGTCCTGCAGCTGGGCAACCTGCGAGGACGGAACCTGGCAAAGCGCCGCCCAGGACCGCGCCACGCAACATGTCAATTTCGGCTATTGGGACGATAAGGTCTACCACTACCTCAAGCGCGACGCCAAGGATGAAATGTATTTCGGCCTCGGCGAGCGCAGCGGCGACACCAACCGCCACGGCCGCAGCTACTCCCTGAAAACCATCGATGCGATGGGCTACAACGCCAGCAGCACCGACGCCTTGTACAAGCACATCCCGTTCTACCTGACCTGGAACCGGCGGCAAAAAAACGCCTTCGGCCTGTTCTACGACACGCTGTCTGAAGGCAAGCTGGACATGGGGTGCGAGCTGGACAATTATCACGGCCACTACCGCTATTTCGTTGCCGACCATGGCGACCTTGATTATTACTTCATCGCCGGCGACGACATGGAGCAAGTGGTGCGGCGCTATACCTGGCTGACCGGCAAGCCGGCGTTCACGCCGAAATGGGGCCTCGGCTACTCCGGTTCGACCATGACGTATACCGATGCCCCGAATGCACAGGAAAAGATGAACGAATTCCTGGCGAGCTGCGAGCAGCACGACATGCTATGCGAATCGTTCCACCTGTCGTCCGGCTACACGTCGATCGGCGACAAGCGCTATGTATTCAACTGGAACCGCGAGAAATTCCCCGACCCCAAGGCTTTTGCCCAGCATTACCTGCAACATGGCGTGCGCCTGTGCGCCAACATCAAGCCTTGCCTGCTGCAGGACCATCCGTGTTTTGCCGAAGCGCGGGACCTGAACCTGTTCATCAACGACCAGGACGGCGAACCGGAAATGGTGCAGTTCTGGGATGAAATCGGCGCTTACCTGGATTTCACCAATCCTGACACCATCAACTGGTGGAAGCAAGCCGTGACCAGCTCCCTGCTGGAATATGGCATCACCAGCACCTGGAACGACAACAACGAATTCCAGGTGCTCAATCCGCAGGCGAGCGTCCACGGTTTCGGCCAGCCGTTCAAGGCAGTCGAAGCCAAGGGCCTGCAAACCATGCTGATGATGGCCGCCTCGCAGGAAGCGCAAACCGCGTTTGCGCCGCACCAGCGGCCCTACCTGGTCTCGCGCTCCGGCGCCGCCGGCATGCAGCGTTACGTGCAGACCTGGTCCGGCGACAACTACACCTCGTGGCAAACCCTGAAATACAACATCAAGATGGGCATTGGCCTGGCCTTGTCCGGCATTTCCAACACCGGCCATGACGTAGGCGGCTTCAGCGGCCCGGCGCCGGGTCCGGAATTGCTGCTGCGCTGGGTCCAGTTCGGCATTTTCATGCCGCGCTTTTCGATCCATTCCTGGAACGACGACAAGACTGTCAACGAAGCCTGGATGTACCCTGAAATCACCGGCGCCATCCGCAACCTGCTCAAGCTGCGCGCTCGCCTGACGCCGTATTTCTACGACCTGCTATGGCGCTACCACCAGCACTACGAGCCGATGGTCAAGCCTACCTTCCTGGCTTTTCCCGGTGATCCGCGCTGTTTCGAGGAAAACGACGACATGCTGGTCGGCCCTAGCCTGCTGCTGGCTGCCGTGGTGGAGCCGGGCCAGAACAGCCGCAGCGTGTATCTGCCGGCAGGCGCGGACTGGTACGAATTCTGGAGCGGCGCACATCACCGCGGCGGGCAAGAAATCGTATTGCCTGCCGTCGGCGAGCAACCGCCGCTGCTGGCCAGGGCCGGCAGCGCCATCGCCGTCAACGTCGCTGAACAGCATTTCAACCGGGCCGCGCACCAGCAAGGTTTCATGGTCTTCCCGCACCAGGCCGACGGCAGTTTCACGGCCGAGTTTTTCGACGACGACGGCTGCAGCCACGCCTACCAAAACGGACAACACAGCATGTGGCAGATCCGTGTCCGGAGTAACGCATCGACTTTGGAAATCGCTGTCGGATGCACGGGCGTGCAGCCGGCGTCCGATGTCGCGACCGTGCTCTTGCCGCGCCACGAAAATCGCCGGCTGCCGGCTGACGCTACCGACACCGTCAGCGACGCCGTCGTCGACGGCTACCGCGAAATCAAGTTAAGAATCAGCAAGCCGGTATTCTGAAGCAGTCCAATAACCATAAGGGAGACACATGAAACACAAAACATTGGCGCTGGCGACAGCAGCCGCTTTATTCGCAGGCCATGCCCAGGCGCAAAACGGCGTCACCATCTACGGCACCGCCGACGCCGCGATCATCTACTCCAGCAGCCAGCGCGGCCATGCCAACACGTATATGAACAGCGGCAACCTGAATGCCAGCAAGCTGGGGTTTACCGGCAGCGAAGATCTGGGCGGCGGCAGCAAAGCCATCTTCACGCTGGAACAGGGATTCAACATCGACAACGGCACCCAGAGCGATCCCAGCAAGGCGTTCAACCGCCAGTCCTTTGTCGGATTGAGCGACGCCCGTTACGGCACATTGACGCTAGGCCGCCAGTACACGCCGTACTGGCGCTATGTCGGCGGACTGGGATCGACCGGCGTGCTGACCGGCGCCACCGGCGCCCATCCGGGCGACCTGGACGGCCTCGACACCACCATACGCATCAATAATTCCCTGGTCTATGCGACGCCGGCGATTGCCGGTTTCCAGGCCAGCGCCCTGTATGGTTTCGGTGAAAACGCCGGAACCATGGGTTCCGGCAATACCCTCAGCGCGGCGCTGCGCTACGACAATAATGCGCTCAGCCTCGCGTTGGGATATCTCAAGCTGAACAACAACAACCTCAAGGGTTTTGCGCCATGGGATCCGAACGTCACGTCGGGCAGCTACGCCCAGTCTCCGGTCAATGCCGGTTATGCCTCGGCCAAATCGGTACAGATGATCGCAGCGGCGGCAAGGTACCAGGCTTCAGGCAGCCTGATGCTGGGCTTGAATTTTTCCAACGTCCAGATGGCGCCGGGAGCCACGTCCTTGTTCACGCACCAGGCCAGCTTCAATACGGCGGGGGTGATTTCCAGCTACAAGCTGACGCCGGCCGTCACGGTAGCGGCAGGCTATAGCTACACACGAGAATCAGCCGCCAACGGCATCAGCAATCCGGCCCGCTACCAGCAGCTGTCCCTGGAGCAGACCTATGATTTCTCTAAACGCACCGCGCTTTATTTCCTGGAAGCTTATCAAAAAGCGCGTGGCCAGACCTTGGGGAAAGATGGCGTGACAGCGGTCGACGCGGTGGCAGTGGTCGGCGACTCGCAAAACGGCACGCCGTCTTCCAACGGCAAGCAGTTTGTCGCGGCAGTCGGCATCCGCCATCAGTTTTAAGGGCGGCGGCGCCCTGCAAACTGTCAGGCCAGCGCCTGGTCCAGCAGTTCGATCCAATGCCTGACCGGCGTCTGCGTGCCCGACTGCAGATGGGTCAGGCAGCCGATGTTGGCCGAGACGATCATGTCCGGCTGGCTTGCCTGCAGATTGTCCAGTTTGTTGTCACGCAGGCGGTACGACAATTCCGGCTGCAATACGGAATAGGTGCCGGCCGAACCGCAGCACAGGTGATTGTCGGCGCACAGCTGCACATCGACGCCGACGCTGCGCAGCAGGCCCTCCACCTTGCCGCGGATCTGCTGGCCGTGCTGCAGGGTGCATGGCGGATGGTAGACCACGCGCTGGGTGATTTTCCCTTGCAGTTTTTGCTGCAGCTCCGCCTCGAACGCCGGCAGGATTTCACACAGGTCCTTGGTCAGCGCGGAAATCGCTTTTGCTTTCACGGCGTAGGCCGGATCGGCCGCCAGCAGATGTCCGTATTCCTTGACCGTGACGCCGCAACCCGACGCGGTCATGACGATTGCTTCGACACCTTGTCCATTGCTGCCGATCACGTACGGCCACCAGGCGTCGATATTGCGCCGCATGTCGTCCAGCCCTCCAGCCTGGTCGTTCAGGTGGAAACGGATCGCGCCGCAGCAGCCGGCCTTGGGCGCTACCAGCAGCTGCACCCCGAGCGCGTCGAAAACCCGTGCGGCGGCGTGGTTGATGTTGGGCGACATCGCCGGTTGCACACAGCCGTCCAGCAACAGCATCTTGCGCGCGTGTTCGCGGCGCGGGAAAATTCCCGCCTCCTGTTTTTCCGGAACCTTGTTTTTCAGCTTGCGCGGCAACAGCGGCCGCAGCAGCTGGCCGGCTGCCATGGCCGGCTTGAACAGCCAGGGGCGCGGCAAGAATTCTTTCAGCAGCTTGCGCGTCAGCTGTTGCGCCACAGGGCGCGGCACCTGGTCGTCGACCACCTTGCGCCCGATATCGAGCAAGCGGCCGTATTCGACGCCCGACGGGCAAGTCGATTCGCAATTGCGGCAAGTCAGGCAACGGTCCAGGTGGGATTGGGTCTTGACGGTAGCCTTGGTCCCTTCCAACACCTGCTTGATCAGGTAGATGCGGCCGCGCGGGCCGTCCAGCTCATCGCCCAGCAGCTGGTAAGTCGGACAGGTCGCCGTGCAGAAGCCGCAATGCACGCAGGCGCGCAAAATCGCGTCGGCTTCCTTGCCTGCACGGGTATTCTTGATGAAGTCGGCGAGATTGGTTTGCATGGCTTGCTGCGCTATAGGTTGTTTGTGAGGTTCGGATCAAAAGCCGGGATACATGCGGCCGATATTGAAAATCGCCGCAGGATCGAAGCTGGCTTTCAAACGCCGGTGAATCTGTTCCACCGCGGGCGCCAGCGGATGAAACACGCCAGCCTCTTTGTCGCCGCCGCGGTACAGCGTGGCATGGCCGCCGGCGGCGGACGCCGCGCCCCGCACCGCCTGCGCGTCGGCGCCGGTGAACAGCCAGCGCTGTGCCCCGCCCCACTCGATCAGCGTGGCGCCGGGTAACGCCAGCGGCGCTGCGGTCGACGGCAGCGCCAGCCGCCACAAGGGCTTCTGCGCGGCTGCCGGCGCAAAAAAAGCGTGCGTCTGCTCGCGCAGCGCGTGCCAGAAATCGTCCGCATCGGCGACCGCTTCACCGCCGAGATTCTTTTCCGCGGCGCTTACCGCTGCCTGCGCGCCGGACAGGCGCAGCGTCAGCATGCCATCCTGCCAGCAGCTGGCGGAAACCGGCAAGGGCAAGCCGCCCCACTGGTTAAGGCTGCGAATCGCTTCGGCTTCGCCCATGGCAAACCGGCGGCTGCTGCTGGCGACCGGGCGCGGCAACACTTTCAGCGACACTTCCAGGATCAAACCCAGGGTGCCAAGCGAACCGGCCAGCAAACGCGACACATCGTATCCCGCCACGTTCTTCATGACCTGTCCGCCGAAATGCAGGATATCGCCCTTGCCATCCATCAGCACCGCGCCCAGCACAAAGTCGCGCAACGCGCCGACCGCCTGCCGCGACGGGCCGGACAAGCCGCTGGCGACCATGCCGCCCAACGTCGCGGCGCTGCCGAAATGCGGCGGTTCAAACGGCAGCATCTGGTTGTGCTGCGCCAGCAGCGCCTCGATCTCGGCCAGCGGGGTGCCGCAACGGGCGGTGATCACCAGTTCGGTCGGCTCATAATCGATGACGCCGCCATAGCCGCGCGCGTCGAGCAGCTCGCCCTGCACCTGCTGGCCATACCAGCGCTTGCTGCCGCCGCCGCGGATTTCCAGCGGCCGGTGTTCTGCGGCGGCGGCGAGGATCTGCGCCTTGGCCTGCTGCCTGAATGACTCTGCGTCCATATTCTCGGGTCTGGTTTAGAAGCGCGGAAGTTCCGCAAATTTCAGCTGGCCGCGCTGCACATGCATCTTGCCGTACTCGGCGCAGCGCTGCAAAGTGGGGATCGCCTTGTCCGGATTGAGCAGGAACGCGGTGTCGAAGGCACGTTTGACATTGAAGAAAGCTTCACGCTCCAGCGGAGAAAACTGCACGCACATCGAATTGATCTTTTCGATGCCGACGCCGTGCTCGCCGGTAATGGTGCCGCCGACAGCCACGCACAACTCAAGGATCTCGGCGCCGAATTCTTCCGCGCGATGAAATTCGCCAGGCAGGTTGGCATCGAACAGGATCAGGGGATGCAGGTTGCCGTCGCCGGCATGGAACACATTGGCGCAGCGCAGGCCGTATTTGCCTTCCATCTGCTCGATGCCGAGCAGCACTTGCGCCAGGTTCTTGCGCGGGATGGTGCCGTCCATGCAGTAATAATCGGGGGAAATGCGGCCGGCAGCCGGAAAGGCGTTCTTGCGGCCCGACCAGAAGCGCAGGCGCTCCGCTTCCGACGTCGACACTTCGATGCGGGTCGCACCGCTGGCGTTGAGCACCGCGCTCATGCGGCCGATTTCCTCTTCCACCTCTTCCGCGGTGCCATCCGATTCGCATAACAGGATGGCGGCGGCGTCGGTATCGTAGCCGGCCTTGACGAAGGGTTCCACCATGCGCGAGCTGGTGCGGTCCATCATCTCCAGGCCGGCCGGGATGATCCCGGCGGCAATCACGTTGGCGACCGCATTGCCGCTCTTCACCACGTCGTCAAAGGAAGCCATGATGACCCTGGCCGCCTGCGGCTTGGGGATCAGCTTGACCGTGACTTCGGTGACCACGCCCAGCATGCCTTCCGAGCCGATGAAGAGCGCCAGCAAATCGAGGCCGGGCGCATCCAGCGCGCCGTTGCCGAGTTCAACCACCTCGCCGTCGATCGTCACCATCCTGACCCGCAGCACGTTGTGCACGGTAAGGCCGTATTTCAGGCAATGCACGCCGCCCGAATTCTCCGCCACGTTGCCGCCGATGGTGCAAGCGATCTGGGACGACGGATCCGGCGCGTAATACAGATCGTGCGCGGCTGCCGCCTCGGAAATGGCGAGGTTGCGCACGCCGGGCTGCACCACGGCAGTCCGCGCATACGGATCAAGCTTGACGATGCGGGTGAATTTGGCGGTGGACAAGACCACGCCGTCGGCGATCGGCATGGCGCCGCCCGACAGGCCGGTGCCGGCGCCGCGCGGCACGATGGGCACCTTGAGATCGCGGCAAGCCTTGAGGATGGCTATCACCTGTTGTTCGTCCTCCGGCAACGCCACCACCATCGGCGTCTGCCGGTAGGCCGCCAGGCCGTCGCATTCGTAGGGCCGGGTATCTTCGATGTTCGACAGCAGCGCGTGTTCCGGCAGCAGCGCCCGCAGCGCGCTGACGACTTGCTGCTGGCGGACCGGGCTAAAGGCGGATTCAGCAGGAGCTGTAGCGAGCGATGCTGTTTTCCCGTTCATGCTGTTTTCCCATTGGCAGGCTGGCTATCGGAGAGTGTGTTTTCTATCGTCGAGTATAACGATATTGTGTTTTCAACAGGATGTTTTCCTCTGATATCCACCTCGGATCCGCCTGAAAAGCTTGCACCGTGCGGATGAAATATTTTCAGGCGGCCGCCCGCCTGCCGCCAATCCGCTTCAGATGCGGCTGAAAGTATCCTTCATCCATTCAGTGAAGGTGGTCACTTCCGGCCGTTCCTGCGGCTTTTGCTGGTACACCAGGTAATACGCATGGGGCGGCGACGTCAGGCTGATGTCGAACAATTGCACCACTTCTCCCTGCGCAATCATCTGCTGGGCAAAATGCTTGCGGGTCAGGCCGACCCCATGGCCATGGCGCACCAGTTCCAGCAGCAGCCCCAGGTCGTCGGCACGCAAGCCGGAGGAAGGTTCGGGCCAGTCCAGCCCGGCCGCCTGGAACCAGGGCTGCCAGGGCTCCAGCGCCGAGCGCAGCAGGCTTGCCTTGCGCAAGTCGGCCGGCTGCTCCAGCGGGCCGACTTGCTTCAGGTATGCCGGGCTGGCGACGGCAAAGGTGGGTTCTTCGAACAGTTTCTCGGTGGTGGTGTTGGGATACTTGCCGGCGCCGAAACGCACTTCAAGATCGCTCTCGGTCAAGCTCAGGTCGTACAGCGGCACCGACAGGAATATTTCCACCACGATCTCAGGGTGCCGGCCGGCAAATTCATGCAGGTGCGGGATCAGCAGCTGGCGGGCAAACGTCGGCGGCGCGGTGATCTTGACGCGCGGCTGCACCTGGGCGTTACGCTGCGGCAGCGGGAATTCGGTCAAGGTGCGCAAGGCGCTGCGCACCACCTCCAGGTAACGGTGGCCGAATTCGGACAAGGCGACGGTCCTGCCCTCGCGCGAGAACAGGCGTTCGCCGACGAAATCTTCCAGCAGGCGGATCCGGTGCGACAGCGCCGACGGCGTGATGCACAGCTCGTCCGCCGCCAATGCGAACGAGTGATGGCGCGCGGCAGCTTCAAACGCGGACAAGGCATGCACCGGCGGCAGGCGGTTGACCAGTGGGGTTTTGTTCGACATGAGACTTACCACCGGATGATCTTTCCGGGATTCATGATGTTTTTCGGATCGAAAGCATGCTTCAGCGCGCGCATGGTGGCAATCGCTTCCACGCCATGTTCTTCAATCAGGAAATCGATCTTGTGCAGGCCGACGCCATGTTCGCCGGTGCAAGTGCCGTCCATGCCGATGGCGCGGCTCACCATGCGTGCATTGACGCCCTCGGCACGCGCGATGTCGGCGTCGTCGTCAGGATCGACCAGCATCTGCACATGGAAATTGCCGTCGCCGACGTGGCCGATGATCGAATACACCATGCCGTTCGCCTCGCAATCGGCCTTGGTGTCCAGGATGCACTCCGCCAGGCGCGAGATCGGCACGCAGCAATCGGTGGAAATCGCGCGGCTGCCGGGACGCAATTGCAGCAGGGCGAAATAGGCGTTGTGGCGCGCGGTCCATAGACGCGAACGGTCCTCCGGCCGCGTCGCCCATTCAAAGCCGACGGCATGGTGTTCAGCCACCACTGCCTGCACCAGTTCAGCCTGCTCCTTGACGCCGTTCTCGCTGCCGTGGAATTCAAACAGCAGCAACGGCTGTTCCGGCAGCGCCAGCCTGGAATGCGCATTGATGGCCCTGACGCCGTTCTCATCCAGCAGCTCTACCCTTGCCACCGGCACGCCCAGCTGTATGGTCTGGATCACCGCATTGACCGCGTCGGCGATGTTCCGGAACGAACAGACCGCGGCCGAAATGGCTTCCGGCTGCGGATAAAGCTTGACGGTCACTTCAGTGATCACGCCCAGCGTGCCTTCGCTGCCGACAAAAATGCGCGTCAGGTCATAACCGGCGGCGGATTTCTTGGCGCGCGTGCCGGTCTTGATGATGCGGCCGTCCGCGGTCACCACTGTCAGCGCCAGCGTGTTTTCGCGCATGCTGCCGTAGCGCACGGCGTTGGTGCCGGAAGCGCGGGTGGCGGCCATGCCGCCGATCGAAGCGTCGGCGCCTGGATCGATCGGAAAGAACAGGCCGCTGTCCTTGATCTCGTGGTTCAGCTGCTTGCGGGTGACGCCGGCCTGCACTGTCGCCGTCAAGTCTTCGGCATGGATCGCCAGCAAGCGGTTCATGCGCGACAAGTCGATGGAAATCCCGCCCTGCAGCGCCAGCACGTGGCCTTCCAGCGAGGTGCCGCTGCCGAAAGGAATCACCGGCACCTGGTATTCGCTGCACAGCTTGACCAGCGCGGCGACCTCTTCGGTCGATTCGACGAACACGACGGCATCCGGCGGCATCGGATCATACGAAGAAGCATCGCGGCCGTGATGTTCGCGCATCGCCATGGTGGTCGAGAGGCGCTCGCCAAACAAGGGGGCGAGAGCTGCAAGCAAGCCATCCGGCAACGGTTTTTTCAGGGCGGCGAGATCGGCGATGTGGTTCATTGGAAGGTCTCCTTTTCCTCTGGATTTTACTCTGCGAGGCTGCTGCGCGCTGGTGTAAAGTACAAGTCTTGCTATTCCATCCAGGATCAGCCGGAACAAACGGAACAAAGGGACTTCAAAACCATGGGCAATCGACTCTCCAAGATCGCGACGCGTACCGGCGACAAGGGCACTACCGGCCTTGGCGACGGCAGCCGCACCGGCAAGGACAGCCTGCGCATCCAGGCAATCGGCGATATCGACGAGCTCAATTCGCAGCTTGGCCTGCTGCTGTGCGAAGGGCTGGACGCACCATTGTGCGAAGCATTGCTATCGATACAACACGACCTGTTCGACCTCGGCGGCGAGCTGTGCATTCCCGGCTATGCGCTGGTCAGCGAGGCGCAGGTAGCCCGGCTCGACGACCTGCTGGAAAAATACAACGCCGGCCTGCCGCCGCTAAAGGATTTCATCCTGCCCGGCGGCAACCGTCCGGCGGCGCTGGCGCATGTCTGCCGCACAGTCTGCCGGCGCGCGGAACGCAGCATTGTCAGCCTGGGCAAGAGCGAAACGGTGAATGAGGCGGTGCGGCAGTATGTGAACCGCTTGTCGGACCTGCTGTTCGTGCTGTCGCGGGTGCTGAACCGCGCGGACGGCGGCAGCGATGTGCTGTGGCAGAAAGACCGCTTGCGGGACGCATAAAAAAAGCGGGATGACGCCACAACTGGCTTCATCCCGCTCCGCTGCCGGATCAACCGCGTTTATTTGCTGCGCTTGTCGTGCTCGATCAATGCATACGCCGAATGGTTATGGATGGACTCGAAGTTTTCCGCTTCCAGCACATAGGCCAGCACGCGCGGCTCGTTGTTCAGGGCCACCGCCACATCGCGCACCAGGTCCTCGACGAACTTCGGATTTTCGTAGGCGCGCTCGGTGACGTATTTTTCATCCGGACGCTTCAGCAAGCCGAACAGTTCGCAGGATGCCTGCGCTTCGATCTTGGCGATCAGCTCGTCGACCTGAAGCTCGCCGTCCAGCACCGCATTGACGGTGATGTGCGAGCGCTGGTTATGCGCGCCGTAGGCTGAAATCTGCTTCGAGCAAGGGCACAGGCTGGTCACCGGCACCAGCACTTTGAGCGTGATTTCCAGTTGCCCCTGGCTGATCTCGCCGGTCAGGCCCACTTCGTAATCCATCAAGCTCTGCACGCCGGAAACCGGCGCAGTCTTGTTGATGAAATAGGGAAAAGTCAGTTCGATGCGGCCGCGCTCGGCGTCCAGCAGGGTCACCATCTTGCGCATCAGCGCGCCGAACGAGGCAACGTCGAGCGGTCCTTCCAGGCCTTCCAGCAAGGCGATGAAACGCGACATGTGGGTGCCCTTCTGCTGTTCCGGCAGATGCACGTACATGTTCCAGCTGCCGATGGTTGGCTGGGCTGTTGCGGCGGTACGCACCGTCACCGGATAACGCACGCCTTTGACGCCAACGCGCTGGATCGCCAGGCGGCGGGTGTCGACGCTGCTTTGCACGTCTGGAATCGTCAGATTGCGGTCACGAGTATTCATGCTTAACCTTTGAATGAAAGGCTGCCGGAAGCAGCCTGGTCCCGCTTCGCCTGCAGGCTTGGCAGGAGATCCGGGACGGTTGGATATAAGTCTGGCTTGAACGCCGCCGCTCGACCGGCGGCAGCATCCTGGCTGGAATTGCTTGGGAACGGCAGGCGGCCGGCCCTGCTTAATTCTGGTTGACGACCAGGCGCGGCTGGTCCTTGCCGAAGCGCTGGCGTATCGATGCCGCGATACCTTCTGCATTCAGGCCGCATTGCGCCAGCAGCTGGCTGACGTCGCCATGGTCTATAAATCGGTCCGGCAAGCCCAGATTCAAGAGCGGCTTGACGCATCCCGCCGCCGCCAGGGCTTCCGCCACTGCGGCGCCGGCGCCGCCCATGATGGAGCCTTCCTCTACCGTGACCAGTGCATCGTGGGTCCGCGCCAGTTCCAGCACCAGGTCGACATCCAGCGGCTTGATGAAACGCATGTTGACGACCGTGGCGTCCAGCATCTCGCCTGCCGCCAGGCTCGGCGCCAGCATGGAGCCGAAGGCCAGGATCGCCACGCTCTGGCCTTGGCGCCTGATTTCGCCTTTGCCCAGGGGCAAGGTGGTCAATTCGGGAGCGATGGCGGCGCCGATGCCAGCGCCGCGCGGATAGCGCACCGCTGCCGGGCCGTTGTAGAGATACGCGGTGGACAGCATCTGGCGGCATTCGTTTTCATCGGACGCCGCCATCACCACCATGTTGGGAATGCAGCGCAGGTAAGCCATGTCGTAGTTGCCGGCATGGGTTGCGCCGTCGGCGCCGACCAGGCCGGAACGATCCAGCGCAAAAGTCACGTCCAGGTTCTGCAGGGCGACGTCATGGATCAGCTGGTCGTAGGCGCGCTGCAGGAAAGTCGAATAGATCGCCACTACCGGCTTCAAGCCTTCGCAGGCCAGGCCGGCGGCGAACGTGACCGCATGCTGCTCGGCGATGCCGACATCGTAGAAACGCTGCGGAAAACGCTTGGCGAACGTATCCAGGCCGGAGCCGCCCGACATCGCCGGGGTGATGCCGATCAGCTTGTCGTCCTGCGCCGCCATGTCGCACAGCCAGTCGCCGAACACCTGGGTATAGGTCATCTTGCTGACCGCGGCCGGCTTGATGCCCTCGGCCGGATTGAACTTGCCCGGGCCGTGGTACAGCACCGGATCGGCTTCCGCCAGCTTGTAGCCCTGGCCCTTCTTGGTCACCACGTGCAGGAACTGCGGGCCTTTCAGGTGCTTCAGGTTCTGCAAGGTCGGGATCAGCGATTCCAGGTCATGGCCGTCGATCGGGCCGATATAGTTGAACCCGAATTCTTCAAACATGGTGGCGGGGACCACCATGCCTTTGGCGTGTTCCTCGAAACGCTTGGCCAGCTGCCGCATCGGCCCCGGCAGTATCGATTTGCCGACGTTCTTGGCTTGCGCATAGAACTGGCCCGACATCAGGCGCGCCAGGTAGCGGTTCAAGGCGCCCACCGGCGGCGAAATCGACATGTCGTTATCGTTCAGGATCACCAGCATGTTGATGTCGTCGTACACGCCGGCGTTGTTCATCGCTTCGAACACCATGCCGGCAGTCATCGCGCCGTCGCCGATCACGGCGATCGCATGGCGCTCGGTTTCACCCTTGGTCTTGGCGGCCAGCGCCATGCCCAGCGCGGCTGAAATCGAGGTCGACGAATGGGCGGTGCCGAAGGTATCGTATTCGCTTTCGCTGCGGCGCGGGAAGCCGGAGATGCCGTCGAGCTGGCGCAGCGTGTGCATGCGGTCGCGGCGGCCGGTGAGGATCTTGTGCGGATAGGTCTGGTGGCCGACATCCCACACCACGCGGTCTTCCGGCGTGTTGAAAACGTAATGCAGCGCAATCGTCAATTCCACCGTGCCCAGGTTGGACGACAGGTGGCCGCCGGTCTGCGCCACCGATTCGATGACGAATTCGCGCAGCTCGTCGGCCAGCGGCTTGAGTTGCGCCCGCGTCAGTTTGCGCAGGTCTGCCGGGCTGTCGATTGTGTTGAGTAATTCCATATCTAAGCCTTCCGTTGCACGATCAAGTCCGCCAGCTCACGCAGGCGGCGTGCCTTGTTCCCAAAGATCGCAAGCGCCTGGTGGGCGTCGTTGCGTAATTTTTCCGCCAGCGCCTGCGATTCGGGCAAACCCAGAATCGAGACATAGGTCGGCTTGTTGTCTGCGGCGTCCTTGCCTGCGGTTTTCCCCAGCGTCGCGGAATCCGCGGTCGCGTCGAGGATATCGTCCACCACCTGGAACGCCAGGCCGATGGCGGTGCCATAGGCTTCCAGCGCCTCGATTTCAGCTGGCGCCAAGGCTTTGCCGCCCCACGCGCCCAGCAGTACCGAAGCGCGCAGCAAGGCGCCGGTTTTCAGCTTGTGCATCTGTTCCAGCTCTGGCAGCGACAAATTCAGGCCGACGCTGGCCAGGTCGATCGCCTGGCCGCCGCACATGCCGAGCGAACCCGAGGCTTGCCCCAGCAGGCGCAGCATGACGACCTGGCGCGCCGCATCGACACCCTCGCCGGCTTCGGCCAGCACGATGAATGCCTGCGACTGCAAGGCGTCGCCCACCAGCAGGGCGGTCGCTTCGTCATATTGCACATGCACGGTCGGCTTGCCGCGACGCAAGGCATCGTCGTCCATGCATGGCATGTCGTCGTGCACCAGCGAGTAGGCGTGGATCATTTCGACTGCCGCGGCGGCGCGTTGCGCGACGGCGGCCGGCGTTGCAAACAGTTCCCCTGCGGCAAACACCAGCAAGGGCCGGACCCGTTTGCCGCCATCCAGCACGGCATAGCGCATGGCCTGGTGCAGCCTGGCCGGAATGCTGGCCTCAGCCGGCAAGAACCGGTCCAGGGCGGCTTCCATCCCGGTTTGCGCCTGGCGCATCCAGGCGTCGAAAGCCAATGCCGGCTCCTGCGCATGGTTCGATAATGGAACGGCAACAGTCATTCGTCGGCTCCGCTGTGATCCTTGAGCGCTTCACCGGCAAACGGCTTGAGCATGTCGCCTTCCAGCACCTTGACCTGGCTGTCGACTTTTTCCAGCTGCAAGGCGCAAAACTTGACCAGTTCCGATCCTCGTTTATAAGCGGCGACGGATGCTTCCAGCGGCAACTCGCCAGCTTCCATTTGGGCAACCAGTTGCTCCAGTTCGGCCATTGCTTGTTCAAACGAGGCGGGACTGCTGGCGGAAATCGGATTTTTTGGCATAGTGGCTATAAATAGTGTAGTTCGCTATTTTAGAGCAAACATCTATAAGCCGTTGAAATTCGAGGGCTTTATCTGGATAAAAAGCGTAAAACAGCGCCAAAACCGGCTTTTTTATGGGATAATCCTCGGTTCTGTCCAAAATTTCCGTTTCATATTATTTGAACACAGGTTTTTGCGGATTCTTTCTCTCTTAGGTTGATAACACATTTGGGGGTGGAGGGATGTCCGATCTGGCTTCTATTACCAAGCTCGCGCGCTCCGATGCGCAACTTCCAGTCAACGTCTACTTTGACGAAGCGCTCTTGAAGCGCGAAATCCAGCAATTGTTTCAGAATGGCCCGCGTTACGTCGGCCATGAACTGATGGTGCCCAACGTCGGCGATTACGCCACGCTCGCTTCTGAAAACGAAGGCCGCATGCTGGTGCGCAATCCCCAGGGGATTGAGCTGGTGTCCAACGTCTGCCGCCATCGGCAGGCAAAAATGTTCGACGGCCGCGGCAATGCCCGCAACATCGTCTGCCCGCTGCATCGCTGGACTTACGACCTCAAGGGCGAACTGATCGGCGCGCCGCATTTCGGCGAGACGCCGTGCATGAACCTGTCCCGCACGCCCTTGCAGAACTGGAACGGCTTGCTGTTTGAACAGAACGCCTTCCACGTCGGCGAAAAGCTGGCGCAGCTGGGCGTGGCCAAGGATCTCGATTTCAGCGGCTACCTGTTCGACCATGTCGAAGTCCACGAATGCGACTACAACTGGAAAACCTTTATCGAGGTCTACCTGGAGGACTATCACGTCGAACCGTTC
This sequence comes from Collimonas sp. GW821-FHT07E08, assembly GCF_059418905.1. Taxonomy (NCBI): domain Bacteria; kingdom Pseudomonadati; phylum Pseudomonadota; class Betaproteobacteria; order Burkholderiales; family Oxalobacteraceae; genus Collimonas; species Collimonas sp. GW821-FHT07E08. The sequence goes on from NZ_JBWKQR010000015.1 coordinate 119,596, forward strand.
CATCCCGGCCTCGGCAGCTTTGTCAGCTGCGACGACCTGGAATGGCAGTTCGGCAAGGATTACAGCGTGCAGACCGTGGGCGTCAACCACGGGCTGGCGAAATCCGGCTCGCCGGCGTACAAGAAGTGGCAAGAGCAGGTGCTCAAGTTCAGCAACGGCGAACCGCCGAAGTTCGGCGCGATCTGGCTGACCTTGTATCCCAACATCATGGTCGAGTGGTATCCCCACGTGCTGGTGGTATCGACGCTGTGGCCGCGCGGCCCGCAAAAGACCACCAATGTGGTCGAGTTCTACTATCCCGAGGAAATTGCGCTGTTTGAACGCGAAATGGTCGAGGCGGAACGTGCGGCCTACATGGAAACCTGCGTCGAAGATGATGAAATTGCCCTGCGCATGGACGCCGGACGGCGCATCCTGATGGAGCGCGGCGTCAATGAAGTCGGCCCTTACCAGTCGCCGATGGAAGACGGCATGCAGCATTTCCATGAATGGTACCGGAGCCAGGACGGCCTGGTCCAAGCCTAAGCATTCGAGGACCGTGGCGGGGGCCGGAGTTTGTGCGCAAGCTGGAGCGCGCAGGCTCCGGCCCCTTTGCATTATTTAGCGCGCAGGCAGGCACGGCGACCAGAATCAGTCAGAATAGAGCAACGCTCCCCCACTTCACTCCCGCCCCATGCAATCACTCTGGATGCTGTTCGCTAGCCTCATGTTTTCCATCATGGGGGTCTGCGTCAAGCTCGCCGCCGACCATTATTCCATCGCTGAAATCGTCCTGAGCCGCGGCCTGATCGGCATGCTGTTCATCATCGTCCTGATACTGGTGAAAGGCGGCACCCTCAAGACCCCTATGCCGCGCGAGCACATCTGGCGCGGCGTGATCGGCGTGATCGCCTTGTCGATGTGGTTCTATTCCTTCAGCCTGCTGCCGGTGGCGACCGCCACCACCCTCAACTACACTTCCTCGATATGGCTGGCGGCAATCCTGTTCGGCGCTGCCTGGTGGCGCGGCAGCGGCCGCTTTGAATGGGGCATGGCTTTCACCATCCTGCTCAGCTTCATCGGCGTGATGCTGTTGCTGCGGCCATCGTTCAATGCCGAACAGACCACGGGCGGCATGATCGCGCTGGCGTCCGGCCTGCTCTCGGCCGTGGCTTACCTGCAGGTACGGCGCCTGGGCACGCTGGGCGAACCGGAATACCGGGTGGTATTCTATTTTTCCAGCACCAGCGCCCTTGCCGGCCTGGCGGGCAGTACCTTGCTACCCGGCGGCGGCATGCCGTTCTGGCATCCGCATACAGTGCAGGGCGTGTGCCTGCTGGTCACGCTGAGCCTGTCGGCCACGCTGGCGCAGATGGCCATGACGCGCGCCTACCGCCTTGGCAATCCGCTATTGACCGCAAACCTGCAATACACCGGCATTGTCTTTTCCAGCATCTGGGGCATCCTTATCTGGCGCGACCAGATGGACTGGCGCGGCTGGCTTGGCACTGCCGTAATCCTTGTCAGCGGTTTGCTGGCAACGTTTTATAATCAAAAGAAGGCGCGTCCGCTCAGCTCTTTGCATGAGGAAAAAGCGGTGGCTGGCTAGGCCACCCTTTGTGCGTATATGAACGTTGCCCTGCATCATCTGACACACACTTGATAAAAGGAATGCCATGTCCCAAGCCCATCCCTACCAGACGCTGATTTCTGCCGCGAACCTGCTGCAGAATGCGCAAAACCCCAACTGGGTCATCCTCGACTGCCGCCATGACCTGGTGGATGCCGCCGCCGGCAGGGCAGCGTACGATGCCGGCCATATTCCTGAAGCCCGCTTTGCCAACCTCGATCGCGATCTTTCCGGCGCCAAGCAGGCGGCCGACGGCAGTTTCAAGGGCCGCCATCCATTGCCGGAAAAAGATGCCTTGCTGGCGACGCTGCGGCGCTGGGGCATCAATGACGATACCCAGGTCGTCGCCTACGACGCCCAGGGCGGCATGTATGCGGCCCGCCTGTGGTGGCTGCTGCGCTCCATCGGCCACAGCTCGGTCGCGGTGCTGGACGGCGGCGTGGCGGCCTGGCAGGCAGCGGGCGGCGGCTTGTCGACTGCGGAACCGGCGCCTGCGGCCGGCAGCATCGGCGCCAAGCCGCCGCTGACTGCGAGCGTCAATGCGCATGACATCCTGGTCAACCTGACCAACCCGCGGCGCACCATCGTCGACGCCCGCGCGCCGGACCGTTTTCGCGGAGAAAATGAAACCATCGACCCGGTCGGCGGCCACATTCCCGGCGCCAAGAACCGTTTCTTCAAAGACAACCTGCAAGCGGACGGCCGGTTCAAGCCGGGCCATCAATTGCACGAGGAATTCGGCGCCCTGATCAGCGAACCGCAGGCGGCGGTCATGCAATGCGGTTCTGGCGTCACCGCCTGCCACAACCTGCTGGCGCTGGAAATCGCCGGTTTGCATGGCGCTGCCTTGTATCCGGGATCGTGGAGCGAATGGTGTTCGGATGCGACGCGGCCAATGGCCAAGGGCGCATGAAACCGCAAGGGGCAGGTTTTTTGCCTGCCCCTACCCCTAATGTTTAATGGTGGTGGGCGTGGCGCGTCAGGAACAGCACGATGGCGACGCCGGCGCCGATCAGCAGGATCTGCGGAATGGTTTCGCGCAAGGTAGCGCGGCGCTGCATCTGCGGCATCAGGTCGCTGACGGCGATATAGATGAATCCCGATGAGGCGAACACCAGCACGTAAGGAATCCATTCCATGCCGCGCTCAAGGGTGAAATAGCCGAGCAAGCCGCCTACCACCGCCATCAGGCTGCAGATCAGGTTGTACACGTAAGCGCGGGTGCGCGAAAAGCCGGCGTTGAGCAGCACGATGAAATCGCCGATTTCCTGCGGGATTTCATGGACGATGATGGCCAGGCCGGTAATCAGGCCCAGGTGCGGATCGGCCAGGAAAGCGGCGGCGATCAGGATGCCGTCGGTAAAGTTGTGCAAGCCGTCCCCTACCAGGATCATCCAGCCGGCCTTGCCCGCTTCCTTCTTGTCATGGCCATGGTGATGGCCGTGGCCATCGTCTTCGTGATGGTGGGAGTGGCGGAGGATGGCGAATTTTTCCAGCACGAAAAACGCCAGCAGGCCGCCCAGCAGCACGGCGAACAGCGTGTGGCTGTCGGCATTCGACTCGAACGCTTCCGGCAAGGCGTGCAGCAGCGAAGTCGCCAGCATGATGCCGACCGACAGGCTGACCATGCGCTCGACCATCTTGGACAGCAGCGCGAACGAAAAAACGGCAGCGGCGGTAATGCTGAAGAGGCCGGCGATCATGGTCGCCAGGAGGATTGAAACGAGTGTGGAATTAATTTTTTTGCTCCGGCAGACAGCGTTATATGCAACAAGGTTGCAAATTAAAGCACAGCTGCTGCATTTCGGCAAATTTAACTGCTTTTTAACTGTTTATTCCGACCTGGGGGGCCGCCAGCAAAGATTCCTGTTTCTGGACGCCAGGCGCCCAGAAACAAGCATCGGCATCAGCTCACGCCATGCTCCTTGAACCAGGCCAAGGTGCGCTTCCAGCCGTCTTTTGCATCTGCTTCAACATAGCTGGGGCGATAATCGGCATTGAACGCGTGGCCGGAATTCGGGTACACCACAATCTCCGACTTGCTGCTGCCTTTGGCCAGCGCCGCCTTCATCTGCGCCACATGGTCCTGCGTAATGCCCTGGTCCTTGGCGCCGTACAAACCCAGCACCGGCACTTTCAGGGTCGGCGCGATATCGACCGGCTGCTTCGGCGTCAACGCCTTGATTTCAGCCTCGGTCTTGCCTTCAGGGTCCTTCCCCCTGACCAGGCTGCCGTACCAGGCCGCGGCAGCCTTGACCTTGGGGTTGTGGCTGGCGTACAGCCAGGTGATGCGGCCGCCCCAGCAAAAACCGGTGATCGCCAGCTTGCTGACATTGCCGCCATTTTTCTTGGCCCAGGCCACGCAGGCATCGAGATCGCCCAGCACCTGGTCGTCCGGCACCTTGGAAATCACGTTGACGTACAGCTCCGGGATGGATGCGAAAGCCGCCGGATCGCCTTGGCGCTTGAACAGATTCGGCGCAATCGCAAGGTAACCCAGCTTGGCGAAACGCCTTGCGATATCGGCGATATGCTCGTGCACCCCGAAAATCTCCGAGACCACCAGCACCACCGGCAAATTGGTTTTTCCCTCCGGCTGCGCGCGATAGATTGGTACGCTCAGGCCGTTTTCCTCGATGTCCAGCGCGCCGGCCGTGAGGCCCTCGGCATCGGTCTTGATCACGGTCTGCGCCGTCACCGGCAGCACGGCGGCGGCAAAGCCTGTGCCCAAGGCGGTTTTCATGAAAGTACGGCGGTCCACGCCGTCGGACAAACTGGTTTTCGCCACCAGGCTATCGAAATCCTCTTTCAAATTCGGCATCAAGCTCTCCTTTAAAGTTGACCTTCAACTATCGCAGAAACCGTGTGCGCGTTGTCCTCAGTGCGCCTCGTCCCAGTTCTTGCCTACTCCGACTTCGGCAATCAGCGGCACTTTTAGTTCAGCCACGCCAGCCATCAACTGCGGCAGCTTTTCGCGCACCAGCGCCAGTTCGTCCTCTGGCACTTCGAGCACCAGCTCATCGTGCACCTGCATGACCATCTTGGATTTTAACCGCTCCGTTTCGATCCAGCCTTGCACCGCGATCATCGACAACTTGATCAGGTCGGCAGCCGTACCCTGCATCGGCGCATTGATCGCGGCCCGTTCGGCGCCCTGGCGGCGCTGGCCGTTGGGCGAATTGATTTCCGGCAGCCACAGGCGGCGGCCGAACACCGTCTCGACGTAACCTTGCGATTTGGCCTCTACCCGCGTCATGTCCATGAACTGCTTGACGCCGGCGAAACGCATGAAATATTTTTCGATATACATCTGCGCCGCGGCGCGCTCTATGCCGAGGTTGCCGGCCAGGCCGAACGCGCTCATGCCGTAGATCAGGCCGAAGTTGATCACCTTGGCGTAACGGCGCTGCTCGCTGCTGACTTCCGCCGCCGGCGTGCCGAAAATCTCGGCGGCGGTGGCGCGGTGGATATCCACCCCTTCGGCAAAGGCGCGCAGCATGTTTTCATCGCCCGAGATGTGCGCCATGATGCGCAGTTCGATCTGCGAATAGTCGGCTGAGACAATCACGCTGCCCGCCGGCGCCACGAATGCTTCGCGGATGCGCCGGCCTTCGGCGGTGCGGATCGGGATGTTCTGCAGGTTGGGATCGTTGGACGCCAGCCGACCGGTCACCGCCACCGCCTGCGCATAGTTGGTGTGCACCCGGCCAGTGTTCGGATTGACCATCTTCGGCAGTTTGTCGGTATAGGTCGACTTCAGCTTGGACAGGCTGCGATAGTCGAGCAGCACCTTCGGCAAAGGATAATCCTCCGCCAGTTTCTGCAGCACTTCCTCATCGGTGGAAGGCGATCCGGACGGCGTCTTCTTGACCACCGGCAGCTTGAGCTTGTCGAACAGGATTTCGCCCAGCTGCTTGGGCGAGCTCAGGTTGAAAGGCTGGCCGGCCAGCTCATAAGCCAGCTGCTCGATCTCCAGCATGCGCTTGCCCAGTTCATTCGATTGCGTCGCCAGCAGGCTGGCGTCGATCAGCACGCCGTTGCGCTCGACCTTTTGCAGCACGACCGACGTCGGCACTTCGATTTTTTCGTAGATGAACCTGAGCTTGGCGTCGTCGGCGATGTGCGGCCACATGGCCAGGTGAAGCTGCAGCGTGATGTCGGCATCTTCTGCCGCGTATTCGGTGGCGCGGCCGATCTCGACTTCGTCGAAACCGATCTGCGAGGCGCCCTTGCCGCACACTTCCTGGAAGGTGATGGTCTGGTGGTTCAGGTGGCGCAAAGCCAGGCTGTCCATATCGTGGCTGCGGTGCGATTCGAACACATACGATTCGAGCAGGGTATCGTGCACGATGCCGCGCAGGCTGACGCCCTGGTTGGCGAAAATATGGCTGTCGTATTTCAGGTTCTGGCCGACCTTGGGCTTGCTCTCGTCTTCCAGCCAATTCTTCATCTTTTGCAGCACCAGTTCGCGCGGCAACTGCGCCGGCGCATCCTGGTAGCGGTGCGCGACCGGAATATAAGCGGCGCTGCCGACCTCGCAGCACAGCGAGATGCCGACCAGCTGGGCGGTCATCGGCTCGAGCGAAGTGGTCTCGGTATCCACCGCGGTCAAGCCGGCCTTGTCGATGCGCTGCAGCCACTGGTCCAGCTGGGCTTCGGTCAGCACGGTTTCGTACTGCCGCTCGACCGCTGCAAACAGGCTGCTCTGGGCCGGTTCGGGCGCACCCGGTTTGCTGTCGGCCGCCGCGGCGGTTTTTCCTGCGCCTTCGTCGGCGGCGGCATTGCCCGGCGCGCTCAGTTCGCGCAGCCAGGTCTTGAAGTTATAGCGCGTAAACAATTCGATCAGCGTCTCTTTGTCCTGCTCCGGCGCCTTCAGCGATTCCGGGATCGACACCATGTGCGCGCTCAGGTCGCAATCGGTTTTTACCGTCACCAGTTCCTTCGCCTTCGGCAGCCAGTCCAGCACTTGCCGCAGGTTCTCGCCGACGGCGCCGCCGATGTCGGCCGCGTGCGCGATCACCTGGTCGACCGTGTCGTATTGCGCCAGCCATTTGACGGCAGTCTTCGGCCCGACCTTGGCGACGCCGGGAATATTGTCGACGGTATCGCCGATCAGGGTCAGGTAATCGACGATGCGTTCAGGCGGCACGCCGAACTTGGCGATCACGCCGGCGCGGTCCAGCGTTTCGTTGCTCATGGTGTTGATCAGCGTCACATCGTCGTTGACCAGTTGCGCCAGGTCCTTGTCGCCGGTCGAGACGATGGCCTGCATGCCGTGGCTCACCGCCTGCACGGTCAGGGTACCGATCACATCGTCGGCTTCCACGCCTTCGACCATCAGGATCGGCCAGCCCATGGCGCGCACGGCGGCGTGAATCGGCGTAATCTGTTTAACCAGGTCTTCCGGCATCGACGCCCGGGTTGCCTTGTAGTCGGCGTACATGTCGTCGCGGAAAGTTTTACCTTTTGCATCGAACACGCAGGCAAGGTAAGCTGAGGGGTAATCGAGGCGCAGGCGGCGCAACATATTGATGATCCCGTACATCGCGCCGGTCGGTTCATTGGCAGCATTGCGCATATCGGGCAAGGCATGGAAGGCCCGATAGAGATAACTGGAACCATCAACTAACAGCAGGGTTTTTTGCATATGGAATTGAACGGAAAAAATGTACCGCGTTTGCGGCAGGTGACGGACATCGAACGCGCAACTTCCAAGAAGGCGCGCGAATCGTGGCATATGTTCACGATTATGGCAGAATTTATCGAGTCGACCGAACGCCTTTCCGAGTTGCATCCCGCGGTATCGATCTTCGGCTCGGCCCGGATCAAGGAAAATAATCCTTATTACCCCTTGTGCAAAGATATCGCGCGGCGTTTTTCCGACGAGGGTTTTGCCGTGATTTCCGGCGGCGGCCCGGGTCTGATGGAAGCGGCCAACAAAGGCGCATTTGAAGGGAAATCGCCATCGGTCGGCCTGAATATCGAACTGCCGCATGAGCAAAGCGGAAACAAGTGGCAAGACATCTCGCTCAGCTTCCGTCATTTCTTCGCCCGCAAGGTTGCGTTCGTGCGTTACGCCGATGCCTACATCGTGCTGCCGGGCGGCTTCGGCACCATGGATGAGCTGACCGAGGTATTGACGCTGATCCAGACCGGCAAATGCCGCCACATCCCGATCATCCTGGTCGGCAGCAGCTTCTGGAGCGGCTTGCTGGACTGGTTCCGCACCCAGCTGGTGGGCGACGGCATGATCGCGGCCAAGGACATGGACTTGATCCAGGTGCTGGACGATCCGGCCGAAATCCTTGCCGCCGTGGTGAAATTCTACGAAGCGGGCGAAACCGTCATGGCGGAATCCGACAGCCACGCCAGCGTGTTGCTGTAAACCTGCAGCGAGCGCACGCCGACAGATTCCCGGCCCCCTTATCGCCTATAGGGGCCGGTGGTTTGTTACAATGAAGACTTCCATCTTGTTTTAATTCAAGGTAGCCAAATTCTCATGAATAAATCCAAAGCCTGGCAGTTGCTGGCAGTATGTATTGCCTCGTTGGCAACGCCGTTGTTGGTCAATGCACAACAGGCGGCCAAGACCGCCGCGCCGCCGCCGCCCGAGCTGCAAAAGCTGGAAGAAGGCGAAGCGCCGGCCGTCTCCATCCGCAAGCCGGGCGAAGGCCCTGCCGACATGACCCAGAAACGCGAACAAGGCAAGGTTACCGAAGTCAAGGTCACCAGCGGCGGCAGCACTTACTATGTGAAGCCGCAGTCGCAGGCCGGCACCTTGCAGCCGGGCGACGGCCCGGTACGCGGCGCCCAATGGCAGGTCAAGGAATTCGACCTGGGCAAAAAAGCCCGCAAGGAAGGCGAGGCCGTGCAGGCTGACGGCGATGCAGGATTGCCGCCGCCGACAGTGGCGCCGTCCAAGAACTAGCCTGCAATTCCTGAGCAGCCATGCGGCCGATGCGCGGAAAACCGCTGCGCATTTGCCGCATATTCATTCCAACCCGGCCTGAACCTTGTCCGAATCTTGTCCTTTTCCGATTTTCCCCATGGCAGTATTTACCCCCGTCACGCTAGACGATCTCACGCAGTGGATCCCTCCCTTTTCCTTAGGCAAGGCACTGGCAATCAGGGGCATTTCGTCCGGCATCGAAAACAGCAATTTTTTCATCGATACCGAGCGCGGCGAGTATGTGCTGACGGTATTTGAAAACCTCAGCTTCGAGCAGCTGCCGTTTTACCTGGAACTGATGCGCCACCTGGCGCAGCGCGGCGTGCTGGTGCCCGAGCCCATCGCCAACCGGCAAGGCCGGATCATCAATCCGCTGCACGGCAAGCCCGCGGCCATCGTCACCAAGCTGGAGGGTGATTGCCAGCTGGCGCCGGCGGCGGTACATTGCGCTGAAGTAGGCGCGATGCTGGCAAAAATGCACCTGGCGGCGCAGGACTTTGCGATCCGCCAGCCGAATTTGCGCGGCTTGTCCTGGTGGCGCGAAACCACGCCTGTGGTGCTGCCTTACCTGCCGCAAGACGGCCAGCAGCTGCTGCGCGGCGAGATGGCGTTCCAGGAAAATTTCGCCGCCTCGCAAGCTTATCGCGAGCTGCCCGGCGGACCGGTGCATGCCGACCTGTTCCGCAACAACGTGATGTTCGACGGCGAACGGCTGACAGGATTTTTCGATTTCTATTTCGCCGGCTGCGATACCTGGCTGTTCGACCTGGCGGTCACGGTCAACGACTGGTGCATAGACCTGGCCAGCGGCGAACTGGATGCGGCCCGGACCAGGGCCATGCTGGACGCCTACCATGCCGTACGGCCGTTCAGCGCCGCCGAACAAGGCGCCTGGCAAGCCATGCTGCGTGCCGGCGCCCTGCGCTTCTGGCTGTCGCGGCTCTATGATTTTTATTTGCCGCGTGCGGCAGAAATGCTGACGCCGCACGATCCGGCCCATTTCGAGCGGATTCTGCGGCAACGTGTGGCGCACCGTGCCCCAGCCCTGTATTAAGCCTTAAAGCCTTGTATTAAACAAAGTCATTAAGCAAAATTCTTGATTGAAACAATGGAAAAACTGCCTGCAAAAACCGGATGGATATGGATCAAGGAAGGGTTTGCGCTGTTCCGCAAACAGCCGGCCGAAATATCCACTCTATTCCTGGCTTACATGTTCCTGATGCTGCTGCTCAGCTTCGTGCCGCTGCTGGGACAATTGCTGCCGCTGATGCTGGTCCCGGTATTTGCCATGTCCTTCATGCAAGCTTGCCTGCTGATCGAACAGGGCAAGCGCGTCTATCCCAACCTGCTGATGGTCGGCTTTCGCTCGCCGGCGCTGAAAAACCTGCTGATCCTGGGCGCCCTGTACCTGGTGGCGGCGTTCGTCGCCCTGGCCGCCTCGGCCCTGATCGACGGCGGCGTGTTCTGGAAAACGATCACCGGCCAGGCCGCGCTCGACCCCAAAGAGATACAGGACTCCAGCATGTCGCTGGCGATGCTGTTTTCCGCCGCGGTCTATGCACCGGCGGCAATGGCGTTCTGGTATGCGGCGCCGCTCATCATGTGGAAAAACATGGGTGTATCGAAAGCCGTTTTCTATAGCTTCTTTGCGGTATCGCGTGAAATCAAGGCCTTCACCGTATACGGGCTGGCCTGGGCCGGCATCGGCGTCGTGCTGCCGGCGATCGTCAGCGTGCTGATTGCGGTACTGGTCGGCAACCAGGCGGTCACGATCATGATCCTGCTGCCGCTGTCGATCGCGCTGACGGTGGTGATGTATTGCTCTTTCTACCCGACCTACACCCACATCTTCGGCAAACCCGAGGCAGATTTGCCGCCGACGGCGGAAGCCCCTACGCAGGAATAAGCGCCGGCGGGCGGGATAACCCGCCCCTCCTCAGGCAACCTTCTCCAGTTTCGCCACGCTCAGGTCCAGCAGCTTCATGCCGTGCTTGCCGAAATTGATGTGGGCGCGAGCGTTGCCGCCGCTGCCTTCGATATTCACGATCACGCCTTCGCCGAACTTCAGGTGCGCCACGTTCTCGCCAATGCGCCAGCCGATATCGCGCCGACCGAAGTTCTTGGAGATATTGTTGGCAGCTTTCTCGGGCGCCTCGTCCCAGGCCGATTTTGTGTTGGCGAACCAGCTATGCTGCTGCACCTTGGGCGACAGCCACTTCAGCGCATCTTCCGGCAACTCGTCAAAGAAACGCGAACGCATGTTGTAGCGGGTCTGGCCGTGCAGCATCCGGGTTTGCGAAAAACTCATGTACAGCCGCTTTTTCGCGCGCGTGATGGCGACGTACATCAGGCGCCGCTCTTCTTCCACGCCGGCGTCCTCTTTCTGTGAATTCTCGTGCGGGAACAGCCCCTCTTCCAGCCCGGTAATGAACACCGCATCGAACTCCAGCCCCTTGGCCGAGTGCACCGTCATCAGCTGCAAGGCTTCCTCGCCGGCCTGGGCCTGGTTATTGCCAGCCTCCAGCGACGCATGCGAAAGGAAGGCCGACAATGGCGACATCACCGCAGACAGCGGCGCATCGGCATCGAAGATCTCGACGCCGTCGGCGGTCGTGATGGCAGCTCCTGACACCGCCTGCGCCTTGGGCCCAAGCAAGGCGGGCGCATCGATGCCATAGCCTTCTTCCGAAACAAACAGGGTCGCAGCATTCACCAGCTGCTCCAGATTCTCGATGCGGTCGGCGCCTTCTTTTTCATTCTGGTAATGCTGCATCAGGCCGCTCAGGTCGAGCACCACCTGCACCATTTCCGGCAGCGGCAGATGCTGGGTTTCAAAGCGCCCGCCTTCAACCAGCTTGAGGAAGGAACCGAGCGTGGCGCCAGCCTTGCCGGCCACATGCGGCACCGCTGCATACAAAGAGATGCCGTATTGTTTGGCCGCATCCTGCAGCTGCTCCAGCGAGCGGGCGCCGATGCCGCGCGCCGGGAAATTGACCACGCGCAGAAAGGCCGAATCGTTGTGCGGATTGTCCATCAGCTGCAGGTAGGCGATCGCGTGCTTGACCTCGGCACGTTCAAAATAGCGCTGGCCGCCGTACACCCGGTAAGGGATGCCGGACGCCACCAAGGCATGTTCGATCACGCGCGACTGCGCATTCGAGCGGTACAGCACGGCGATTTCGCTGCGGCTGGCGCCTTCGTTGATCAGACTCTTGGTTTCTTCGATGATCCACTGCGCTTCCTGCAGGTCGCTGGTGGCTTCGTAGATCCTTACCGGCTCGCCGTGGCCGGCGTCGGTGCGCAGGTTCTTGCCGAGGCGCTTGCTGTTGTTGGCGATCAGGGTATTGGCGCTATCCAGGATATGGCCGTGCGAACGGTAATTCTGCTCCAGCTTGATCAGGTTCTCGACCCGGAACTCATGCTCGAAAGCGCTCATGTTGCCGACATTGGCGCCGCGGAAAGCATAGATGCTCTGGTCGTCGTCGCCCACCGCGAACACTGAGCCGCGCTGGCCCGCCATCAGCTTGAGCCATTTGTACTGCAGGTCGTTGGTGTCCTGGAATTCGTCCACCAGGATATGCTGGAAGCGCGACTGGTAATGCTCGCGCAGCGGCTGGTTGCGGCTCAGCAGTTCATAGGTGCGCAGCAGCAGCTCGGCAAAATCGACTACGCCTTCGCGCTGGCATTGCTGGTCGTACAAATCGTACAGCTCGACGAACTTGCGGTTGTAATCGTCGTTCGCCTCGACTTCGTTGGCGCGCAAGCCCTGGTCCTTGGCGCCGTTGATGAAATACATCAGGTTGCGCGGCGGGTATTTTTCATCGTCGACATTGAGCGATTTCAGCAAACGCTTAATCGCCGACAACTGGTCCTGCGAATCCAGGATCTGGAAGGTCTGCGGCAAAGCGGCGTCGCGGTAATGGGCGCGCAGCAGGCGGTTGCACAAGCCATGGAACGTCCCGATCCACATACCGCGCGTATTGATCGGCAACATCGCCGACAGGCGCGTCATCATTTCCTTCGACGCTTTGTTGGTGAACGTCACCGCCAGCACGCCGGACGGCGATACCTGGCCGGTCTGGATCAGCCAGGCGATGCGGGTGGTCAGCACGCGCGTCTTGCCGGAACCGGCGCCGGCCAGGATGAGTGCGGATTGCGCCGGCAAGGTGACTGCCGCGAGCTGCTCTGGATTGAGGTTATGAAGAAGATTTTGCATCCCTGCATTATAAGCTGTGCGGAGGCTCGCCTGATGCCGCGATCGCGGCAGCCGTCGCCGGGCCGCGTCCGCTCTGGTGGCGGGCCGCCTGCAGCATCCGGGCCGGAAGAGTAAAATACCGCATTGCATCATTGCATCCCTCCGTCACCATCAACCAAGTCGTCCTCCACCATGCCCGAAGAAGTTCGTCTCGACCGCGCCAGCCAGCCGTTGTCCGGGACCGCAGTAACGTTTCACATCGTTTCCACCGCATTTTTTACATTCATTTGCTATCTGGCAATCGGCATACCGCTGGCTGTGCTGCCCGGCTACGTCCATACCGACCTCGGCTACAGCTCAGTGCTGGCGGGCCTGGCGATCAGCATGCAGTACCTGGCGACCTTGCTCAGCAGGCCGTTCGCGGGCCGCATGGCGGATTCGGTCGGCCCCAAGACCGCCGTCCTGCGCGGCCTGGCTGGTTGCAGCGTCAGCGGCGTGTTCTTGCTGGCTGCGGGGTTCTTTCCGCAGATACCGGCGCTGAGCCTGGCCATCCTGCTGATCGGCCGGCTGGTGCTTGGCTGTGGCGAAAGCATGGTCGGCACCGGGGCGATTACCTGGGGCATAGGCCGGGTCGGCGCCCAGCATACGGCGCGCATGATTTCCTGGAATGGCATCGCCACTTACGGCGCGCTGGCCATCGGTGCGCCGCTCGGCGTGGTGATCAACCATGCCTGGGGCCTCACTGCAGTGGGGGTTACCGTGACCGTGCTGTCGCTGGGCGGTTTCCTGCTGGCTCGCCTGAAAGCGGCAACGGCCGTGGTGCGCGGCGAACACTTGCCGTTCCAGCACGTGTTGCGCAAGGTATTTCCGCACGGCATGGGCCTGGCCCTGGGCTCGATCGGCTTCGGCTCCATCGCCACTTTCATCACCTTGTTTTACGCCAGCCACCAGTGGCCGAACGCGGCATTTTCCCTGACCCTGTTCGGCACTTTCTTTGTCGGCGCGCGCTTGCTGTTCGCCAGCACCATTTCGCGCTTCGGCGGCTTCCGGGTGGCGATCATCTGTTTTTCGGTCGAGGCGCTTGGTTTGCTGCTGCTGTGGCAGGCCGGTTCGCCTGCGCTGGCGCTGGTCGGCGCTTCGCTCACCGGCTTCGGTTTTGCCCTGATCTTCCCTGCGCTCGGGGTGGAAGCGGTCAACCTGGTGCCGGCCAATAACCGCGGCAGCGCCCTCGGCGCCTATTCGGTATTCCTCGACCTGGCGCTGGGCGTCACCGGACCGTTGGCGGGATTGATCGTGAGCCAGTTCGGTTATCCCGAGGTGTTCCTGTTCGCTGCCTTGGCGTCGCTGGCTGCAGTGGCTTTGACTGTCAGTATGTATCGCCGCTCGCAGCCGGCTTCCGGCAGCGCCGTCCCCGGCTAAGCGTGGAAAAACGGGAGCGTTTCTTTGCCTGCGGCGAATTGACTTAAAATCGGGCTGCAAGTCTTCATACACCACTGTTAGAAGGAGTAGCGCAATGGTAAAGAAAAACGTCGCAGTCATCGATATCGGCATCAGCGACAAGGATCGCAAGAAAATCGCCGACGGGCTCAGCAAGCTGCTGGCCGACACCTATACCCTGTACCTGAAAACCCATAATTTCCACTGGAACGTCACCGGGCCGATGTTCAATACACTGCACCTGATGTTCGAAACCCAGTACAACGAACTGTGGCTGGCGGTGGACCTGATCGCAGAACGGATACGCGCGCTCGGCTACCCTGCGCCGGCTACCTACAAGGCGTTCTCCAAGCTGACCTCGATCACCGAAGAAGAAGGCGTGCCGAACGCGACCGCCATGATCCAGCAGCTGGTGCAGGGACAGGAAGCCGTCACCCGCACCGCGCGTTCGATTTTCCCGGTAGTTGACGCCGCGTCGGATGAACCCACCGCGGACTTGCTGACGCAGCGCATGCAGCTGCATGAAAAAAATGCGTGGATGCTGCGCAGCCTGCTGGAAACCTGAACAGTTCCATATCAAACGGATGATCGCGGTTACGGCCGCGGCTACCGATGCCTAACGGTTTTCAAACAAGGCGGCGAAGCTGCGCGCCGCGGCAACCGGATCGTCGGCCAGGTAGACGCTGCTGATGGCCGCCACCATGTCGGCGCCGGCGGCAATCAGTGGCACGGCATTCTCTTGCGTCATGCCGCCGATCACCACGTTCGGGACCGCGATCTGTGCCTTGGCGCGGGTCACGATGTCGGGCGGCGTGGTGACTGGATATTTCTTCACGCGCGAAGGATAAAATCCGCCGAACGCCACGTAGCTGGCGCCGGCGCGGTATGCGGCATGCGCCAGTTCCAGGTCGCCGTAGCAGGATGCGCCGACGATCTTGTCCGCTCCCACCATCGCGCGCACTTCAGCCACGCTGGCGTCGGTGCCGCCGACATGGATGCCGTCCGCTCCCAGCTCCATGCATAGTTCGGCATAGTCGTTGACGATAAAGGGCCGTTCATAACGCCGGCACAGCTTGAGCAAGGCTTCAGCCTGCTGCCGCCGTTGCGCGGCATCCGCGGTCTTGTGCCGGTACTGCAGCAGCGCTGCCCCGCCCTGCAGAGCCTGCTCGCTGACACGCAGCAGTTTGTCGGTGTCATCCCAGTCGGGCGTGACGATGTATAAACCTTTCATCGCTTTATCCTCGTAATTTTAAGAACGGCAGAATGCGGCTGGGAATGCGCTGTCCGGCCGCTATCGCATACGATTCCGCCAACGCCTGCTGGCAATACGCTTGGGCTGCATCGATTGCCTGTTCCATATCCAGGCCCTGCGCCAACAGCGCAGACAGCGCCGCCGCCAGCGTGCAGCCGCTGCCGTGGAACTCGCCCGGCAAGCGCGGCCAGCGCCAGTTGCGCTGCTGCGCCTTGCTGATCCAGCGGTTCAAGACTTCGTCGGGTTCCGGGCCATGGCCGCCCTTCAGCAGCACATGCCCGCAGCCACGCTCAAGCAGCAGCGCGGCCTGCTGCTCCGGGCTGGTTTGGGCGCCGCATAAACGGTCGGCCTCGATCCGGTTCGGCGTAATCACCGTGGCAAGCTCGAACAAAGGCGGCAGCGCTGCGATTGGATCTTCACTGGCCAGGCTGTCGCCATGGCCGGTCGCCAGCACCGGATCGAACACCACCGGCAAGTCAGGCTGCCGCGAGCGCAGGTCACGGATGACGGCGGCAATCGCTTCAGCATTGGCGCGATTGCCGACGATGCCAAGCTTGACCGCGGCGATGGCAATCCGGTCGACCAAAACCTGCGCTTGCTGCCGCACCAGGTCAGCCGCCACCGGATGGACACCGAACACCCGTTCGTTATCCTGCACAGTCAACACCGTCACTACCGACAAGGGATGCGCGCCCAATGCGGCAATCGCGCCGATGTCGGCCTGCAAACCGGCGCCGCCGCTTGGATCCGAGCCGGAAAACACCAGCACGCAGGGCGGCGATGCAGCGCCAGCGCTCACTTGAGTCGTCCGGCCATCGGTGAAGACGGCGACGCCGCAAAACGCTTCGGAATCCGGCCGGCGAGAAACGCTTCGCGCCCGGCTTCGATCGCCAGCCGCATCGCCCGCGCCATGCGGATCGGATCCTGGGCGCCGGCAATCGCGGTATTCATCAGCACGCCGTCGCAACCCAGCTCCATCGCAATCGCCGCGTCGGACGCAGTGCCGACGCCGGCGTCGACCAGCACCGGCACCTTGGCCTGCTCGATGATCAGCGACAGGTTCCACGGATTCAGGATGCCCATGCCGGAGCCGATCAGCGACGCCAGCGGCATCACCGCGACGCAGCCGATTTCTTCCAGCAGGCGGGCCTGGATCGGATCGTCGCTGCAATACACCATGACGTCGAAACCGTCCTTGACCAGGGCTTCCGCCGCTTTCAAGGTTTCCGGCATGTTGGGAAACAGCGTGCGCTCGTCGCCCAGCACTTCCAGCTTGGCCAGCTTGTGCCCGTTCAGCAGTTCGCGCCCGAGCTGCAGGGTATAGATCGCATCGGCCGCGGTATAGCAGCCCGCGGTATTGGGCAGGATGGTGTAGCGCGACGGCGGCACCACATCCAGCAGGTTGGGCGCTTTCGGGTCCTGGCCGATGTTGACGCGCCGGATCGCTACCGTGATGATTTCGGCGCCGCTGGCTTCGGTGGCGGCGCGCGTCTGCTCCAGGTCGCGATATTTGCCGCTGCCGACCAGCAGCCGCGAACTGTAGGTTTTGCCGGCGATGGTCAGGCCGGTGTCTTGCTGTCCCGTCTCAGGGCTCGAGTTCAGGTCCATTTCAATTCCTCTCTGTCATTGAGTCGCGTGCAGTCCGACAGGAACGGCCTCAGCCGCCTCCTATTGCACGCACTACATCAACCTTGTCTTCCGGCTGCAAGATGCGCTGCGGCCACAGGCTGGCCGGCACCACTTGCCGGTTGACAGCAACCGCCACCGCCTTCCCGGCCAGCTCCAGCGCCGTGATCAGCTGTTGCAGGTTCTCGCCGTCGGCCAGCGGATGCGGCGCACCGTTAAGAACGATTTCCATCATCTTAGAAACGGCAGTAGAACGCGCCCGAGTGTGCTTTTGCCGGGGTGCATGGCAAGGCGCGACGACGCGGCAGGGTTTTCCCTGCAAGGAGGAGCAACGCCGCCAGGCGCCGCGACAAAAGTGCAATCGGGCGCGTAACGCTTTCACCCGTTAGATGCACGACTAGATTTCTCATAATTCCAATGTTCATATAACTCTCCAAACATAAGCGAGTGGTCTACTGCCGTTTCTAAGATCAGCCTCACTGCTTGCTATAGATTTCCGCGCCGTTCTTGACGAACTCGATGGCTTTCACTTCCATCCCCTGCTTCAACGCAGCGATGTCGGAAATGCCTTGCGCGGCGGCGTATTCGCGCACTTCCTGGGTGATCTTCATGGAGCAGAAATGCGGTCCGCACATGGAGCAGAAATGCGCCACCTTGGCGGAATCCTTGGGCAGGGTTTCGTCATGGAATTCACGCGCCTTGTCTGGATCGAGGCCGATGTTGAACTGGTCTTCCCAGCGGAATTCGAAGCGTGCTTTCGACAGGGCGTTGTCGCGGATCTGCGCGCCGGGATGGCCCTTGGCCAGGTCGGCCGCATGCGCCGCGATCTTGTAGGTGATGATGCCGTCCTTGACGTCGACCTTGTTCGGCAAGCCCAGATGTTCCTTCGGCGTGACGTAGCACAGCATGGCCGTGCCGTACCAGCCGATGGTGGCGGCGCCGATGCCGGAAGTGATGTGGTCGTAGCCCGGTGCGATGTCGGTAGTCAATGGTCCGAGCGTGTAGAACGGCGCTTCGTGGCACTGCTCCAGCTGCAGGTCCATGTTTTCCTTGATCAGGTGCATCGGCACGTGGCCAGGGCCTTCAATCATCACCTGCACGTCGTGCTTCCAGGCGATCTGGGTCAGTTCGCCCAGGGTCTTCAGTTCGCCCAGCTGCGCTTCATCGTTGGCGTCGTAGATCGAGCCAGGACGCAAGCCGTCGCCGAGACTGAAGCTGACGTCATAGGCTTTCATGATTTCGCAGATGTCTTCAAAATGGTCGTACAGGAACGATTCGCGGTGATGCGCCAGACACCATTTCGCCATGATCGAGCCGCCGCGGCTGACGATGCCGGTCAGGCGCTTGGCGGTCATCGGCACGTATTGCAGGCGCACGCCGGCGTGGATGGTGAAGTAGTCGACGCCTTGCTCGGCTTGCTCGATCAAGGTATCGCGGAAAATTTCCCAGGTCAGGTCTTCGGCCTTGCCGTTGACTTTTTCCAGCGCCTGGTAGATCGGCACCGTGCCGATCGGCACCGGCGAATTGCGGATGATCCATTCGCGCGTTTCGTGGATGTGCTTGCCGGTCGACAGGTCCATCACGTTATCGCCGCCCCAGCGGATGGCCCAGGTCATCTTTTCGACTTCCTCGCCGATGGAAGAGGTCACCGCGGAATTGCCGATGTTGGCGTTGATCTTGACCAGGAAATTGCGGCCGATGATCATCGGTTCGATTTCCGGGTGGTTGATATTGGCGGGAATGATGGCGCGGCCGCGGGCGATTTCCGAACGCACGAATTCCGGCGTGATTTCAGCCGGCAGCGCAGCGCCGAACGATTGGCCGGGATGCTGGCGGCCCATCAGCTCGGCCAGCTTGTTGCCCATCGGGCCGGAGGCTTTCAGCTCTTCCAGGTATTCCTTGCGGCGCATGTTTTCGCGGATCGCCACGAACTCCATTTCCGGCGTGACGATGCCTTGGCGCGCGTAGTGCATCTGCGAGACGTTCTTGCCGGCCTTGGCGCGGCGCGGCTTGCGGTGCAGGTTGAAGCGCAGTTCGGCCAGCTTGGGATCGTTGAGGCGCTCGATGCCGTATTCCGAGCTCGGGCCCGGCAGTTCTTTGGTATCGTCGCGTTCCACAATCCACGGCAGGCGCGGCGTCGCCAGGCCGGAGCGGATATCGATCTTTACATCAGGATCGCTGTACGGTCCCGAAGTGTCATAGACATAGATGGGCGGATTCTTTTCAGCGCCGAACGACGCCGGCGTATCAGACTGGCTGATCTGCCGCATCGGCACGCGGATATCGGGGCGCGAGCCGGTGATGTATATCTTGCGGGAATTGGGCAGGGGATGGATTGCGGCTTCATCCACCGTTGCTGTGGCGGACAAGAATTTTGGATTGGCGTTCATATTGGCTCCTTTGCTTGTAATTCATGGCTTGGAGCCAGCAAAGGAGTTTTCGAGTCTGGTGGCGCGGGATCACAGTACAGGCTGTAAATCGTCTTGTGAACCGGCCGGTTACATCTCGACAGCTTCCCTTCGCTGGCATTACCCAGATCAGGTTCGAGGGTATTTCTCACCCGATTGCATTGGCATTTCAGCAATCAGGACCCCTAGCGTTGCATTGCCGCGGTGTTTGAATCCCGAGGCAGCGGAAAGGATTTTACACCCGCAACCGGCTTGCGGTATATCGAAAATCCGGGTTTCCTTATCCCAGATCAAGTATAGAAGCCGGCTTCCGTGGCAAATCCGTCCATACGATTGTCTTTACGTCAAAAAACCCTGCCTGCCCGGCCCCAATACTAGGAGCGAGTCGGCTGCGTACTTTATAATCGTCGTTTTAGATCGCTTTAGCAAAGAACCCCAATAAATCATGGAATTAGCCAAGTCTTTCGACCCTGCCGAGATTGAACAATTCTGGCGCAGCGAGTGGGAAAAGCGCGGGTACTACACCGCCACCACCGACGCCGACAAACCGTCTTTCAGCATCCAGTTGCCGCCGCCCAACGTCACCGGCACGCTGCACATGGGGCATGCTTTCAACCAGACCATCATGGATGGCCTGACCCGCTACCACCGCATGCGCGGTTTCAACACCGCATGGATCCCAGGCACCGACCACGCCGGCATCGCCACGCAAATCGTGGTCGAACGGCAACTCGACGCGCAGAATATTTCGCGCCATGACCTCGGCCGTGAAAAATTCGTCGAAAAAGTCTGGGAATGGAAAGAGCAGTCCGGCTCGACCATTACCGGCCAGATGCGCCGCATGGGCGCCTCGACCGACTGGAGCCGTGAATATTTCACAATGGACGAAAAACTGTCCGGCACCGTGGTGGAAGTGTTTGTACGGCTGTTTGAACAGGGCCTGATCTATCGCGGCAAACGGCTGGTGAACTGGGACCCGGTGCTGGGCACCGCGATCTCGGAACTGGAAGTGGCGTCGGAAGAAGAAGACGGTTCGATGTGGCATATCCGTTATCCGTTTGCCGATGGCAGCGGCCACCTGACGGTCGCCACCACGCGTCCTGAAACCTTGCTGGGCGACGTTGCTGTCGCAGTCGATCCGACTGACGAACGTTATATCCACCTGGTCGGCAAGATGCTGAAGCTGCCGTTGACCGACCGCGAGATCCCGGTCATCGCCGACAGCTACGTCGACAAGGAATTCGGCAGCGGCTGCGTGAAGATCACGCCGGCCCATGACTTCAACGATTACGCAGTCGGCCAGCGGCACCAGCTGCCGCAGATCACCATCTTGACGCTGGACGCCAAGATCAACGAAAACGGCCCGGTCCAGTACCAGGGCATGGATCGTTTCGCGGCCCGCAAGCAGATGGTCGCCGACCTCGACGCCCAAGGTTTGCTGGAATCGGTCAAGCCGCACAAGCTGGTGGTGCCGCGCGGCGACCGTACCGGCGTGGTGATCGAACCGATGCTGACCGACCAGTGGTTTGTCGCCATGAGCAAGCCGGCGCCGGAAGGCACGCACTTTCCTGGCAAATCGATTACCGAAGTCGCGCTGGAGAAAGTCGCCAACGGCGAAATCCAGATGATTCCGGAAAACTGGAACAACACCTACAACCAGTGGCTCAACAATATCCAGGACTGGTGCATTTCGCGCCAGCTGTGGTGGGGCCATCAGATCCCGGCCTGGTATGCTGACGACGGCAAGATCTATGTCGCCCGCAATGAAGCGGAAGCGCAAGCCAAGGCCGCTGCTGCCGGCTATACCGGCGCGTTGCGGCGCGACGACGACGTGCTCGACACCTGGTTCTCATCGGCGCTGGTGCCGTTCTCGACCTTGGGCTGGCCGGAAGAAACGCCGGACTACAAGATGTTCCTGCCGTCCTCGGTGCTGGTCACCGGTTTCGACATCATCTTCTTCTGGGTGGCGCGGATGGTGATCATGACCACCCACTTCACCGGCAAGGTGCCGTTCAAGACCGTGTATGTGCACGGCCTGGTACGCGACGGCAACGGCCAGAAAATGTCCAAGTCGAAGGGCAATACGCTTGACCCTATCGACCTGATCGACGGCATCACGCTGGAAGCACTGGTCGCCAAGCGCACTGTCGGCCTGATGAAGCCGAAGGACGCGGAACGCATCGCCAAGGCGACCCGCAAGGAATTCGCCGACGGCATCCCGGCCTTCGGCACCGATGCGCTGCGCTTTACCTTCGCTTCACTGGCGACGCTCGGCCGCAACATCAATTTCGACCTCGGCCGCTGCGACGGCTACCGCAATTTCTGCAACAAGCTGTGGAACGCCACCCGTTTCGTGCTGATGAACACCGAGGGCAAGGACTGCGGTTTCGACGGCCACACGCCTGGTGTCTGCGACAAGGAAAAGCTGCAGTTCTCGCAAGCAGACCGCTGGATCGTTTCGCTCCTGCAGCGCACCGAAGCCGAAGTCGCCAAGGGTTTTGCCGACTACCGTTTCGACAATATCGCTTCCGCCATCTACAAGTTCGTCTGGGACGAATATTGCGACTGGTACCTGGAAGTCGCCAAGGTACAGATCCAGCAAGGCAGCGAAGCGCAACAGCGCGCTACCCGCCGCACCTTGCTGCGCGTACTGGAAGTCGTGCTGCGCCTGGCGCACCCGGTCATTCCGTTTGTCACCGAAGCCTTGTGGCAGAGCGTGGCGCCGCTCACCGGCAAGACGCTCGATCCGGCCGGCGACTCCATCATGCGCCAGCCTTATCCTGAAGCCGACCTGGAAAAGATCGACGAAAACGCCGAAGCCTGGATGACCCAGCTGAAAGCGCTGACCGATGCCTGCCGCAACCTGCGCGGCGAAATGCAGCTGTCGCCGGCGACGCGGGTGCCGCTGGTAATCGCGGGCTCGGCAACGCAGCAGGCTACGCTGCTGTCGTTCGCGCCATATCTGCAGGCACTGGCGAAGTTGGCAGAGGTGCAAGTAGTAGAGACTCTACCCGAATCGCCCGCCCCGGTCTCGATAGTCGGCGATGCTAAGCTGCTGCTCAAGGTAGAAATTGATATTGCAGCTGAACGGGAACGCCTGGGCAAGGAAATCGCCCGCATAGAAGGGGAGATTGCGAAAGCGCAGGTCCAACTGGGCAATGAGAGCTTTGTGGCAAGAGCACCGGCACAGGTGGTTGCGCAGATGCAAGAACGCCTGGTCAATTTTTCGGGTACCCTTGAAAAGTTGCGAGAACAGTTTGCAAAATTAAAAGTATCTTGATTTCTTAATAATATGAATGCATCGGCCTGCAGCAATGCAGGCCGATGCGATAGAGACAGGAGACAAAACATGAAGAAACTTTTGATGACGGCAATCGCCAGCAGCGCCTTGCTGACTTTCGGCGCGTTCGCCCAGAACACCAGTTCGGCGGTCGGCCTGTGGAAGAATATCGACGACCATACCGGCAAGCCGAAAGCGCTGATCCGCATTACCGAAAGCAATGGCGAACTGCGCGGCAAGATCGAGAAACTGCTGCGCGATCCCAGCCAGGACCAGAATCCGAAATGCGTCAAATGCCAGGGCGAACTGAAAGACCAGCCTATCCTCGGCATGACCATCATCAACGGCATGAAAAAAGATGGCAACGAATACAACGGCGGCACCATCCTTGACCCGGACAACGGCAAGGTCTACAAGAGCAAGATGGCGCTCATCGAGGATGGCAAAAAACTGAATGTACGCGGTTATATCGGCGTACCTATGCTCGGCCGCACCCAGACCTGGGTACGCGAAGAATAATTGGCCGGCCGCTGGGCCGTTCGAAAAAAATGCCGTTCAAGCGATTCGCTGAACGGCATTTTTCTTTGCCTGCCCTGCTTCAGCCGGCTTACACGAAGGATACTGTCAAGCCCGGCAGCGCGATTCCTGAAAATGCCGTGACCCAGGTCTGCCCTGCCTGCACCGGATAGGCGTCGGTCCAGGTGCCGGTGGTGATGATTTCACCGGCCTGCAAAGGCGTGAACTGCGATTGCGCATTCAGCACCTGGTGCAAATGCCATAAGGCGTGCACCGGGCTATCCAGCACATCGCTGCCGAAACCGGCGCCGCACAGGGTCACCGAGTCTTCGGTGCAGCACGACAGCGAAACGCTGGCGTTGGCCAGCATGCTGGCCAGGTTGCGGCGGGTGGCCGTCGACAGCATGTGCGGTTCGCCGACAATCAGCGTGCCGTGCAGGCCGAACGCAGCGATCGCGTCGACCGCCTCGAATTTCCAGTCGGGGAAAGGGCACACCACGATTTCGAAGGCATGCGCCATCCATTCGATGCAGTCGGCGATTTCTTCCAGGTCGGCATCCGGCGCCGGCGTCCGGCCCAGGCTGAACACCACTTCCGGTTCGATGCGCGGCTGCAAGGCGCCTTCCAGGCTCTGGATTCCGCGGTTATCTTCGGCGTAGCGCACCGTACTGTCGAATACGTGCGCCCAGATCGGTGCATTGATGGTTTCGGTGATGCCGTATTTCGGCCAGATGGTGCGATTGCTGAAGCCGACCTTGCGGCCGACCGGGGAATCGCCCTGGCTGATGCTGGCGTCCAGGATGCGCTTGCCGATGTCATACCCATCCATCGGCGACAAGGCATCGGCAGCCGACAACAGCGGCATCAATTTGGCACGCGCCCGCGCATCCAGAAGCTGGTTGGCGTAACGGTTAGCTTTGGTAGACATAAGCATGGTTGACTTGCACACTATTAGTGAAGGCTATCGTATTGTCTGTGACGTTCAATTTTTACACAAGCGCAGAAACATTGACATTTCGACACTTGGATTGCGGGACGACACCGGGCCCGCGGTCCTGCCATGATCAGAAACATTCATCGATTCCGCGACTTCTGCAGAAACCGGTCAAGCTGTGCTGCGAACAGATGGCGGTCGCTCTGGCTGAATGCCGCCGGACCGCCGGTTTCCACGCCGCTGCCGCGCAGCTCATCCATGAAATTACGCATCGTCAGGTGCTGCTGGATGTTGTCCTTGGTATAAAACTCGCCACGCGGATTCAAGGCGTTGCCGCCCTTTTCAAGCACATCTGCCGCCAGCGGGATATCGGCGGTAATCACCAGGTCGCCCGCTTGCAGCAATCGAACAATTTCGCGATCGGCGACGTCGAAACCGGACGCCACCTGGACCGCCTTGATGAACCGCGAAGGCGGCACCCTTAACAACCTGTTGGCTACCAGGGTTACTACGATATGCAACCGGTCGGCGACCCGGAACAGGATTTCCTTGATGACCCCGGGACATGCATCGGCGTCAACCCAGATCTGCATTGCTGCCGGTTGCCCGGGCAGCGCATCGGCTTCCGTGGGCGAATTAATTTTGCCCCCATAACTCGCCGTTGGGCCCGGTGCGCGGCGCCGCCACGCCAAAATGGCTATATGCCAGCGGGGTCGCAATACGGCCGCGCGGCGTACGCTGCAGGTATCCCTGCTGGATCAGGTAAGGCTCAAGCACGTCTTCGATGGTGTCGCGTTCTTCGCCGATCGCAGCGGCAAGGTTATCCAGTCCGACCGGGCCGCCGCCGAACTTGAACAGCACCGCTTCCAGCAATTTCCTGTCCATGATGTCGAAACCGACCGGATCGACATCCAGCATGACCAGCGCCGCATCGGCCATCGGCTTGGTGATTTCGCCATTGCCTTTGACTTCGGCGTAGTCGCGCACCCGGCGCAGCAGGCGGTTGGCGATACGCGGCGTACCGCGGCTGCGCTTGGCGATTTCGAAAGCGCCTTCGTCCATGATCGGCGCACCCAGCAAGGAAGCGCTGCGCGTGACGATTTTGCTCAGCTGCTGCGGCGTATAAAATTCAAGGCGGGCGACGATGCCGAAACGGTCACGCAGCGGATTGGTCAGCATCCCCGCGCGCGTGGTCGCGCCTACCAGGGTGAACGGCTGCAGGTCCAGGCGCACCGAACGCGCTGCCGGGCCTTCGCCGATCATGATATCGATCTGATAATCTTCCAGCGCCGGATACAGGATTTCTTCGACAACCGGCGACAATCGATGGATTTCATCGATGAACAGCACATCGTTGGCTTCGAGATTGGTCAGCAGCGCAGCCAGGTCGCCGGCGCGTTCCAGCACCGGTCCCGAAGTCTGGCGCAGGTTGACGCCCATTTCGCGCGCGATGATATGCGCCAGCGTTGTCTTGCCAAGGCCGGGCGGACCGAACAGCAAGGTATGGTCCAGCGCTTCACGCCGCTGCCTGGCCGCCGTGATGAATATCTGCAGCTGGTCGCGTATCTTTTCCTGGCCGACGTATTCGTCCAGCTGCTTCGGCCGCAAGGCACGTTCGATCGCCTCTTCATTGGGCGAAGCCGGCGTGGCAGCGATAATGCGTTGTTCGGCGAAATCGTCGGTTTGGATACTCATGGTCGGATTGTAGCCAGACTGTAGCGATTAGATATAAAAAAAGACATCCACACCATCAATAAAGCAATAATGATCAGCTTTTGCCTGTCCGGTTACAGCTTGGACAGGGCTTTCAGTGCCAATTTGATACCATCGGATACGCTAGCATCGGCCGGCAGCTGTTTCAGCGCCAGCATCGCTTCCTTGTCCGAGTAACCCAGTGCGATCAGGGCGTTCAGGATATCGCCGCTGACATCGCTGGCATGATGGCTGCCGACCGGTCCCAGGTCCGCGCCCAGCTTGCCTTTCAATTCGAGCAACAGCCGCTCGGCGGTTTTCTTGCCAATGCCTGGCACCTTGGTGAGGCGGCCGGCTTCCTGCATGGTGATCGCCTGCGCCAGATCCTGCACCGACATGCCGGACAGGATGGACAAGGCGGTCCGGGCGCCGACGCCGCTGATCTTGATCAGCTGCTTGAAAACATTCCGTTCTTCAGCCGTGCCAAAGCCATACAGGACATGCGCATCTTCGCGTATCGCCAGATGGGTCAGCAAGGCGACCTTCTCACCCAGTCCCGGCAGATTGTAGAAAGTGCTCATTGGCACGCCGACCTCATAGCCGACGCCATTGCAGTCGATCAATAATTGAGGAGGATTTTTTTCGAGCAGAATCCCGGAAAGACGACCTATCATCGCAGTTGGCCTTTATGTGAATCAATGAATCATACAGGACAACTGGTTAAAAACACAGTAGTTTTGTTGCTCCAAAGCTGAAATTTCAGGAAATCGTGCCGCAGTGGAAACTGAAAACGCAAAGCAAAAACCCTCTGCACGTTGAATGCAGAGGGTTTTTTAATAAAAGCCTGACGATGACCTACTTTCACACTGGTTGCAGCACTATCATCGGCGCA
>NZ_JBWKQR010000016.1:0-126132 GCF_059418905.1 Collimonas sp. GW821-FHT07E08
CTACGCCGTATCGCTTGCTCCATCTGACACTCCTTCTCTTCATCGAAAAAGTGTCAACCTAATTCAGGACGGGTCATAGAGAATAGAAAAGCCACTGGAAAGTGGCTTTTTTATTGCTGGATGTTATTTCGCCAGCAGCGGTTTCAATTCCGGCCAGACATTGTTCAATATGATCGGATGCGCCTGCGCTACAGGATGCATGCGGTCGGCCTGGAACATGTCCGGTTTGTCGGCGACGCCGTCGAGCAGGAACGGAACCAGCGGCACCTTGGCCTGTTTGGCCAGCATCGGATAAAGGGCAAAGAATTTTTCGGTGTAGTCGCGGCCATAGTTGGGCGGAATCCGCATGCCCACCAGCAGCACTTTTGCTTTCGCTTGCTGCGCGGCGCTGATCATCGCGCGCAGGTTGCTTTCTGTGGCGTTCAGTTGCAGGCCGCGCAGGGCATCGTTAGCGCCCAGCTCGATGATGACAATGTCCGGCCGTTGCAGGAGCAGCGCCGGCAAGCGCGTTTTGCCGCCGCTGCTGGTTTCGCCGCTGATGCTGGCGTTGACGACGCTGCCGCCAAGGTTTTCTGTCTTCAGGCGCTGCTGCAGCAAGGACACCCAGCCGCTGCCGCGCGCCAGTCCGTATTCCGCGGAAAGGCTATCGCCTAACACCAGTATCGATTTTGATGCAGAATAGGCATTGTTCGTCCATACTAGGCCGAGCAGGCCAAGCAGCAAGGCGGCAAGCCGCAAGCCAACGCCGAATTTGCGGCGCCAGCCCTCGGCCAGGTCCTGAAAACCATTCCCCAACCCGGAGTCGATAATCTGCATGCATCAGTCCTCTTCTGTTAATCCTGCAATGGCCCCAGCCATAGACGTCCAGCGCTTGACCAAGCGTGTTGCCGACGCCAGCGGCGAGCTGGTAATTCTCGATGATATCAATTTTAACGTCCAGGGCGGTACAACGCTGGCGATAGTCGGCGCTTCCGGTTCCGGCAAATCGACCTTGCTGGGCTTGCTGGCCGGGCTGGACACGCCATCGTCGGGCACGGTGCACATCGACGGCAGCGATATCTTTGCCCTGGACGAGGATGGCCGCGCCGGCTTGCGCAAGGAAAAGCTGGGCTTCGTTTTCCAGTCTTTCCAGTTGCTGAGCCATTTGAGCGCGCTGGAAAATGTCATGCTGCCGCTCGAACTGCGCGGCGACAGGGATGCCAAAGGGAAGGCGCAGGCCAAGCTGGAACGGGTCGGCCTGGGGTCGCGCCTGCAGCACTATCCGAAATACCTGTCGGGCGGTGAACAGCAGCGGGTGGCGCTGGCGCGTGCTTTCGTCACCGAGCCGCCGCTCTTGTTCGCCGACGAGCCTACCGGCAGCCTCGACGCGGCTACCGGCGATGCGGTGATCCAGCTGATGTTCGACCTGAACCAGGAACGCGGCTCAACGCTGGTGCTGGTGACGCACGATACCTCGATCGCCATGCAGTGCCGCCAGACCATCACGATTGCCGCCGGCCGCCTGCTGCGCCCGGGCGATACCAGCGCTGCCGATGCGCAGATATTTCAATAAGCGAAGAAAGTGGAGGGTAGTGCATGTCGGCTTGGCTTTCAGTAACAAAGGCTGTGCTTCCGTATATCAGCGACATCATTTCCGTGGCGGCGCCGGTGTTCACCCGGCGCAAAGGCAATACGGAAGAGAGCCGGCTGCAGATCTTGCAGCAGCAGGTAAGCGAACTGCAGGCAGCGTCGCTGCAAAATGTCGGCGACATCAAGGCGCTTGCCGAGCAATTCAAGACCGCGCTGCCATTGCTTGAGCAGGAAATGCGGCAAGAGGCGCTGCAAGCCGACGCAAAATCGAAGCGCGCCAGCGTGCTGTGCGGACTGGCGCTGAGCCTCAGCGCGCTGGCCCTGGTGGTCGCCTTCACGGCTTTGCTGAGTACATGACCGGCCGAGAATAAGACAGGACGAAAGAATATGGATCGCTTGCAGTCAATGCGGGTTTTTGCGAAGGTAGTGGAGCAGGGCAGCTTTGTCGCCGCCGCCCAGGTGCTGGACATGTCGAATGCGGTGGTCACGCGCCTGGTGGCCGACCTGGAAAACCATCTCGGGATCCGCCTGCTGCACCGCTCGACGCGCCGCATGGCGCTGACCGAACCGGGCCAGGCTTACCTGGAGCGGGTGCAGCAGATCCTGGATGAAATCGATGAAGCGGAAGCTGCTGCTTCCGTGCTGTCGACCAAGCCAGCCGGCACCTTGCACATCTATTCGCAGATCGGTTTTGGCCAGACCCAGCTGGCGCGCCTGCTGCCGCTATACTCGAAGCAGTATCCCGATGTGCGGCTGGATGTGACCTTGTCGGACCGTACCGTCGACCTGATCGAGGAAGGTTTTGACGTCGGCATTTTTTCGGTCAACCAGAAATTCGACGCCGGCATGGTGGCGCGCCAGCTGGGCATCGCGGAAGTGCTGCTGTGCGCCTCGCCGGCTTATATTGCCGAACATGGCGTGCCGCAGACGCCGGAGGAACTGGCGCAGCATTCATGCCTCAATTTTTCCATGGAACATCTGCGCCACCACTGGACCTTCCAGTCGGAGCAAGGCGCCTCGGTCATCCCGATCACCAGCAAGGTGATGTCGAACAATACCGATTTGCTGCGCCAGTGCTTGCTGGCAGGGATGGGAATCGCCATGCGCACTTCGTACACGCTGGGCGACGATATGGTGGCGGGACGCGTGGTGCGGGTGCTGCCCGATTACCAGATCAACAAGGTGGCCGTACGCCTGGTCTATCCCAGCCGGCGCCTGCTGTCGGCCAAGGTGCGCAGTTTTGTCGATTTCATGATGGCGCAGTTTCCGCATCCGGATTGCGACCCCTGGCTGGCGTCCTAGGGCCTGTTGACATTCAATTTGGGAGATGCGTTCAAACCAGAACGTGTGCTGAACAGGCCTTAGATATCTGCCAGGCGCCGCAACAGATTGGCTTCCAGCTGCCAATGACGGCGTTCCGTGCTGCTCTGGGCTTCGGCCTGCAGCTCAGGGGTGCTCTTTTCCATTTGCGCCAGCAGGATTCTTTCGGCCAGTCGCAAGTCCATTTCCACCGGCCCCAGGAACGCCACGACGTCGCCGCGCTGGATCAGCAGGGTAGGGAAATTGTCGACGTCAAGGTCGCCGATCAGTTCTGCCTGGTCTTCGATATCGATCCAGACGAATTGCACATGCGGATGGCGTTGCGCCAGCGCCGTGAAGTTCGCGAAATATTCCCGGCAGCTGCCGCACCAGGCAGCGCACAGGCAAGCTGCCACCCAGCCACCCTCGGCCAGGGTGGCGGCAAGTTCTTGGTGATTGTCGTTATCGAGAGTGAGGATCAGCATTCGCGACATTTTACAGCGAGTGTGCTGGATCTTGCATGAATACCCTCGGTTTGCCGGTTCCCGGGACCTTTGCCGCAGGATTAGCCCGGCCAATCGCGCAGAGTGCAGCCGAAGCGGCGTCGAGCGCGGTAAAATACGGCCCATGCAGACCATTCTTGCCATTGAAACATCTACCGAACTGGCCTCCGCCGCCTTGTTGCGCGACGGCCAGGTGACTACCCGCGAATCGGCGGGCGTCCAGACCCATTCCCTTGCCATCCTGCCGATGGTGCAAGACTTGCTGGCCGCGGCCGGGATCAGCCTGGCCCAGTGCGACGCGCTGGCGTTCGGGGTCGGTCCCGGCTCCTTCACGGGGGTGCGCACCGCCTGCGGCATCGTGCAAGGACTGGCGTTCGGCGCCGACCTGCCGGTGTTGCCGGTAGTGACGCTGGCTGCCATGGCGCAGGCCTGCCGCGACCTCAATGGCGCCGGTGAAGTGCTGGCGGTGCTGGATGCGCGCATGGGCGAAGTCTACTGGGCCCAATATCGCTTTACCGGCGGTGGCTGGCAGGCGATTGTGGAGCCGGCTTTGTCGGCGCCGTCGCAGGTATTGCCCCTGCCGGTGCAAAGCGGCGTGCTGCAAGCCTGCGGCAATGGCCTGGCGGCATATCCGGAAGCGTTTTCCGCGGCGCCGTTCGCGGCCGGCGGCTTGCCGGCGGTGATGCCGAACGCGCGCCAGATCGCCCAATTGGGCAGCGTTGCGCTGGCCCAGGGCGGGGGCTTGAGCGCGGTGCAGGCCCAGCCATTGTATTTGCGTAACAAGGTAGCGCTCACCACCGCCGAGCGCGCCGCCAAGGTGAACCCATGAACGCCAATGCACGGCCAGCGGCCGGCCTGTTGCGGCCGCTGGCGTTTGCCGCCATGCGTATCGAAGACCTGGATGAGGTGCTGGCGATCGAAAAGGCGGTGTATTCGCATCCCTGGACCCATGGCAATTTTGTCGATTCGATCCAGAGCGGTTATCAATGCTGGGTATTGCGCGATGCCGGGCATGCCTTGCTCGGCTATTTTTTCATGATGCAGGCGCTGGACGAGGCGCATCTGCTCAATATCAGCGTGCATGGCGACATGCAGCGGCGCGGCATCGGCAAGATGCTGCTCGATAAGGTATGCCTCCTGGCGCATCAGCAGCAGATGCAGTCGGTGTTGCTGGAAGTGCGGCCGTCGAATACGCGCGCGATTGCGATCTACCAGCGCTACGGTTTTGTCGAGATCGGCCGCCGCCGCGATTATTATCCTGCCGCCGGAGACAAGCGTGAAGAAGCCATCGTCATGAGGCTGCCGTTATGAGCGAGATGAGCAGGCGCAGCGTTTTCCTCGACGAGATAGGCCTCGGCCCGCTGTGGCTGCGGCGCGATGGCGGCGCCGGCTTGGCAGGCGCAGAACTGATCGAAGCGGATGTGGCGCCGGCGCAGGAAATTCCTGCCGCGCCGGTGCAGCAGGTCGAGCCGATGGCGAGTCGCGTGCCGGATAATGCTGCGGTTTCAGCCTGGGCCGATGCCGAACCGATATCCGTGCCGCAGGCAGCTGTCCAGGCAGGAATTCCCACCGGCGCGATGGATTGGGGACAGTTGCAGAAGGCAGTGGCAGGCTGCACCGCTTGCGGTCTTTGCCAAGGACGCAAGAATACCGTGTTCGGTGTCGGCGACAGCAAGGCCAAATGGCTGTTCATCGGCGAAGGTCCCGGACGCAACGAGGATATCCAGGGCGAGCCGTTCGTCGGTCCGGCCGGTAAACTGCTCGACAATATCCTGCTGGCGATGGGCTTGAAGCGTGGCGAAAACGCGTACATCGCCAATATCGTCAAGTGCCGCCCGACCGACGGCACCGGCCGCGACCGGCCGCCGGCGGCGGACGAAGTGGCGGCCTGCCTGCCGTATCTGCAGCGCCAGATCGAGTTGATCCAGCCAACCATCCTGGTCGCGCTGGGCAAGACCGCCGCCTTGTCCCTGCTGGGACTGGATCCCGCCACCCCGGTTTCCAAACTGCGCGGCTCCGTGCATCGCTACGCCGACCGTCCTCTGGTGGTGACCTATCACCCGGCTTATCTGCTGCGCCAGCTGGGCGACAAAGGCAAGGTCTGGAGCGACCTGTGCCTGGCCATGAGCACGTATGCCAACGCCGGCGAATGATTCTTCCGCGGCGCGCGCCGGCGCTTGCCAGCAACAATTTCACCAGCGCTGGAACCATCTGTCCGATCCGCACGTCAGGGCGCTGGCTTGGCTGCTGGATGCGCCCGACCTGCTTGATCCCCTGGCCGCGCAGTGGCAAGGAAAAATCGCCAGCTACGCTGACGCCGACCTGGCTGCATGGCTGAGCACGCTGGAGCAGGCGCCGGAAAAATTGCAGGCGTTGCACCGCCATATCGGCAGTTTGCCGTCGACGCGCCTGGGCCTGTATGCGGAAAAACTGATGGCGTTTTATTTTGCGCAGCGGCAGATGCTGGTGGCGCACAGCGTGCAGGTCAGGGCCAGCAAAAACGACACCATAGGCGAATTCGATTTCCTGCTGCGGCTGAACGGCGACCTGGTCCACTGGGAGTTCGCGACCAAGTTCTATCTGCTGGAGACTGGCGGCGGCAGCTTGCAGCCGGACGATTTCCTTGGCCCCAACCTGGCCGATTCGCTGGGCGCCAAAATGCAAAAGATCCTGCAACGCCAGCTGGTGCTGTCGCAGCATCCGGCATCGCAGATACACCTGAGCGAGCCGGTCGCTTCGGCCCAGGCACTGGTCAAGGGCTGGCTGTTTTATCAGGATGAAGATTTGCTGCCGCCGGCGGCGCTCGGGGTATCCGCAGGGGCTTGCCGCGGTTATTGGCGCAAGCTCTCTGCGTTGCGGCTGGACCAGTCAGCCTTGTACCTGGCATTGCCGCGCCAGCGCTGGCTGGCGCCGGCAAAAGTCGCGCTTGGACACGCGCTCAGCGCGGCAGACGCGCAACAGGCCTTGTCGCAGCATTTTGCCGGCGATGCCGCACCGGTGCTGCTGGCGACCTTGCGCGCCGAGGATGGGCATGGGCTGGAAATCGACCGAGGTTTTGTGGTGCCGGACGACTGGGCGGAGCGGGCGGCGGCCCAGCGTCATGCAAGGATGGGCGACCAAGGCTGATCGCTGCCTGGATTTTTCTGCCGGTGTTAGTGCTTGGTTTCGCCAATCAAGGCCAGCGAATCATGTTCGCGCTGGTTGGCCGCATGCTTGCGCATGATGAGAAACATGATGCAGGCGACAAACGAGCCAAACAGGAGGATGACGATATTGACATCCAGGTCGATCTTGATCATCAGCGCATACAGCACCAGCATGGTCAGCACCGACAGGTTTTCATTGAAGTTCTGCACCGCGATCGAATGGCCGGCGCTCATCAGCACATGGCCGCGATGCTGCAGCAGCGCATTCATCGGCACCACGAAATAACCCGACAAGGCGCCGATAATGATCAGCAGCGGGTAAGCGACCCATACCGAATGCACCACGGTCATGGCCATCACCACCAGGCCCATCACGATGCCCATCGGCATGACGGTCAGCGATTTTTTCAGCGGGATCATGCGCGCTGCGGCGCCGGCGCCGATCGCCACGCCAAACGCCACCACGCCTTGCAGGATGGCAGCCTTGTCGAGCGGCATGCCGAGCGACTTCTCGGCCCATTTCAATACGATGAACTGCAAGGTTGCGCCGGCGCCCCAGAACAGGGTGGTCACGGCCAGCGAAATCTGCCCCAGCTTGTCTTTCCACAGGATCGCGTTGCAATTGGCGAAATCGACGATCAGCTTGCTCGGCCTGCGCTGCTGGTGCGGATAGCGGGCGCCGGTGTCGGGGATTTTCAGGTTGAAGACGGTAGCGATCAGGTACAGCATGCCGATCACCATCAGCGCCGCATGGGTCGGCGTGTTCAGGTGCCAGTTGATGATGGGGATGTGCCATTGCAGCAAGATGGAAACGACATGGGGACTGACCAGGGCGCCGCCGAGGACCGTGCCGAGGATGATCGAAGCCATGGTCAAGCCTTCGATCCAGCCGTTGGCGGCCACCAGTTTTTCCGCCGGCAACAATTCAGTGAGGATGCCATATTTGGCAGGCGAATATGCCGCTGCGCCGAAGCCGACCACGCCATACGCGATCAGGGGATGGACATCGGCAAACATCATCAGGCAGCCGGCGATCTTGATCATGTTGGTGATGAACATCACCCGGCCTTTGGGCAGCGAATCGGCAAAAGCGCCGACAAAAGCAGCTAACAGCACGTAAGACAGGACAAAAAACAGTTTCAGCAGCGGCGTCATCCAGCCGGGCGAGGACATTTCAGCCAGTAAGGCGATTGCCGCTATGAGCAGTGCGTTGTCGGCCAGCGAAGAAAAAAACTGCGCTGCCATGATGGTGTAAAAACCGCGATTCATCCGCATCCCAGAATGTAACAATGTGTCCCCGGCCTGCTTTATACCATGAAAATATGACCGATTCGTGATTATGAGAGATGCAAAAGAGAAAACGTTCCGTCGAATTATGGGGATTGCCGATCCATCGCCGGCGGTGCATCCGGTAAAATAGAACGCTCTACGAATCTTCACAAATTCCGCACATTCATGCCCAGACCCCTAGTCGCCACCATAGACATTTCTGCATTGCATCACAACCTGCGTATTGCCAAATCGCATGCGCCCGGCGCGAAAATCTGGGCGGTGGTCAAGGCCAATGCCTACGGGCATGGCCTGGAGCGCGGCGTACGCGGTTTTGCGGAAGCGGACGGACTGGCGCTGATCGAACCGGAAAACGCGCTGCGCCTGCGCGAGCTGGGCTGGCAAAAACCGATCTTGCTGCTGGAAGGCATTTTCGACGCCGTCGACCTTGAAACCGTAGTGCGGGCCAGGCTCGATTTTGCCGTGCATTGCAACGAGCAGATCATCTGGCTGGAGCAGGCCGCGCTGAAGGGGCCGCTGGACATCCACCTGAAGATGAACAGCGGCATGAACCGGCTCGGCTTCAAGCCGGAGGCTTATCGCGCTGCCTACCAGCGCTTGCAGGCGATTCCCGCCGTGCGCAAGATCACGCTCATGACCCATTTTGCCAATGCCGACGATCCGCTCAATCCTGGTTTGCCGCTGCAGCAGCAGGTGCAGCAGTTCGAGCAGGGCGTCTCGGGCCTGAGCGGCGAACGCAGCATCGCCAATTCCGCCGCCGACCTGATGCATCCGGAGCTGAAGTCGGATTGGGTGCGGCCGGGCATCATGCTGTACGGCGCCACGCCCGGCGGCGCCAGCGCCGCACAGTTCGGCCTGAAACCGGCGATGACGCTCAGCAGCAAGATCATCGGCGTGCAGCGCATCGGCGCCGGCGAGGCGATCGGCTACGGCAGCCGCTTCGTCGCCTCGGCGCCGATGCTCATCGGCGCGGTCGCCTGCGGCTACGCCGACGGCTATCCGCGCCATGCGCCGAACGGTACGCCGGTATTGGTCAATGGCGTGCGCACCGCCACCGTCGGCCGGGTATCGATGGACATGTTCTCGGTTGACCTCACCGCTGTGCCAGGGGCCGGGATCGGCAGCACGGTAACCTTGTGGGGCGACGGCCTGCCGGTCGACGAGGTCGCGCATGCGGCCGGCACCATCGGATATGAACTGCTGTGCGCTTTGGCTCCACGGGTTAAAGTGATGGACTTGTAATCGTCATTGCAGGTCCGCCCGCCGCCAGGGATAGTAAGTCCACCACCAACTTGATTGCAGAACCGCATGGCCAAAGCTAAAACCAATTACACCTGTACCGAATGCGGCGGCGTCGCCAATAAATGGACCGGCCAGTGCCCCTCTTGCGGGCAATGGAACACGCTGGTGGAAACCATCGTGGAGGCGGTCGGCAACCGTTTCTCCAACCAGCACCAGGGCCTGGCGCAGACAGCGCCGGTGATGACCCTGGCCGACATCGAAGCGATCGACGTGCCGCGTTTCGGCACCGGGATCGAGGAATTCGACCGCGTGCTGGGCGGCGGCCTGGTAGCCGGCGGCGTGGTGCTGATCGGCGGCGATCCGGGCATCGGCAAGTCGACCTTGCTGCTGCAAGCGCTGGCGAACCTGTCGAAACTGAAAAAAGTGCTGTATGTGAGCGGCGAGGAATCCGGCGCGCAAATCGCGCTGCGCGCCAAACGGCTGGCGGTGGACGCCAAGGATCTGAAGCTGCAGGCTGAAATCCAGCTGGAAAAAATCCTCAATACCCTGGTAGAGCACAAGCCTGAAGTGGCGGTTATCGATTCGATCCAGACCGTCTACTCGGATGCGCTCAGTTCGGCTCCCGGGTCGGTGGCCCAGGTGCGAGAATGCGCGGCGCAGCTGACGCGGGTTGCCAAGCAGTCCGGCATCACCATCATCATGGTCGGCCACGTGACCAAGGAAGGCGCTTTGGCGGGGCCGCGCGTGCTTGAGCATATCGTCGACACGGTGTTGTACTTCGAGGGCGATACCCATTCCAGTTTCCGCCTGGTGCGTGCGTTCAAGAACCGTTTCGGCGCGGTCAACGAGCTTGGCGTGTTTGCCATGACTGAAAAGGGCTTGAAGGGCGTGTCCAATCCGTCGGCGCTGTTCCTGTCGCAGCATGACAACCAGGTGCCCGGCTCCTGCGTGATGGTGACGCAGGAAGGCACCCGGCCGCTGCTGGTGGAAATACAGGCGCTGGTCGACGCCTCGCACGTGCCGAACGCACGCCGCCTGTCGGTGGGGTTGGAGCAGAACCGATTGGCCATGCTGCTGGCGGTGCTGCATCGCCATGCCGGCATTGCCGCTTTCGACCAGGACGTGTTCATCAATGCCGTCGGCGGCGTCAAGATCACCGAACCGGCAGCCGACCTGGCGGTGCTGCTGGCGATCAACTCATCGATGCGCAACCGGCCGCTGCCGCGCGGCCTGGTGGTGTTCGGCGAAGTTGGCCTGGCGGGCGAAATCCGGCCGGCGCCGCGCGGCCAGGAGCGCCTGCGCGAAGCCGCCAAGCTGGGATTTTCCATCGCCATGATTCCCAAGGCAAACATGCCCAAACAAGAGATCGAAGGTTTGAAAGTGATCGGCGTCGAACGTATCGATGACGCTTTGAGCAAGATACGCGACGCTGAGTAAATGGCAGGATTGCCGTGAATATCGAATAATCCTGTGTTCCCAAATACATTCTGGTAAAGGTCACCCATATGAAAACCAAAGCAGCCATTGCATGGAAAGCCGGTCAGCCGCTGACTATCGAAGAAGTCGAACTGGGCGGCCCGCGCGCCGGCGAGGTGCTGGTCGAGATCAAGGCGACCGGCATCTGCCATACCGACTATTACACGTTGTCCGGCGCCGATCCTGAAGGTATTTTCCCTTCCATCCTGGGCCATGAAGGCGCCGGCGTGGTGGTCGATGTCGGGCCTGACGTCAAGAGCCTGAAAAAGGACGACCACGTGATTCCGCTGTACACGCCGGAGTGCCGCCAGTGCAAATTCTGCCTGTCGCAGAAAACCAACCTGTGCCAGTCGATCCGTTCGACCCAGGGCCGCGGCCTGATGCCGGACGCCACCAGCCGCTTTTCGATCGACGGCAAGCCGATTTTCCACTACATGGGCACTTCGACTTTTTCCAACTACATCGTGGTGCCGGAAATCGCCCTGGCCAAGATTCGCGAGGATGCGCCGTTCGACAAGGTTTGCTACATCGGCTGCGGCGTCACTACCGGCGTCGGCGCGGTGCTGTTCACCGCCAAGGTGGAAGCAGGCGCCAACGTGGTGGTGTTCGGCCTCGGCGGCATCGGCCTGAACGTGATCCAGGCGGCGCGCATGGTCGGCGCCGACAAGATCATCGGCGTCGACATCAACCCGGCGCGCGAAGCGATGGCGCGCAAGTTCGGCATGACCCATTTCATCAACGCCAATGAAGTCGAGAACGTGGTCGACGCCATCGTCGGCCTGACCGACGGCGGCGCCGACTACAGCTTTGAATGCATAGGCAACACCACCACCATGCGCCAGGCGCTGGAATGCTGCCACAAGGGCTGGGGCCAGTCGATCGTGATCGGTGTCGCTGCCGCCGGCCAGGAAATCAGCACCCGGCCGTTCCAGCTGGTGACCGGGCGCGTCTGGAAGGGCTCGGCTTTCGGCGGCGCCCGCGGCCGCACCGACGTGCCCAAGATCGTCGACTGGTATATGGATGGCAAGCTGAACATCGATGATTTGATCACGCACCGCCTGCCGCTGGAGCGTATCAATGAAGGCTTCGACCTGATGAAGAGCGGCGAATCGATACGTTCGGTGGTGATCTACTGATGGAGCTGATCAGCGAACACGCCTGTTTCGGCGGCACGCAAGGGTTTTACCGCCATGCCTCGGCCGAAATCGGCCTGCCGATGCGTTTTTCGGTGTTCCAGCCGCCGCAAGCCAAATCGGCGCCGGTGCCGGTCCTGTTTTACCTGGCCGGGCTGACATCCACCGAAGAGACTTTCATGATCAAGGCCGGCGCGCAACGCTATGCGGCGCAGCACGGCATCATGCTGGTGGCGCCCGACACCAGCCCGCGCGATACCGGCATCGCAGGAGCCGACGCCAGCTGGGATTTCGGCCACGGCGCCGGCTTTTACCTGGATGCGACGCAAGCGCCATGGGCAGCGCATTTCCGGATGTACTCTTATATATTGCATGAGTTGCGGCAAACCATCGTGCAAAAGTTTCCGGCGCAGGCCGGCAACATCGGCGTCTTCGGCCATTCGATGGGCGGCCATGGGGCGCTGGTGCTGGCCTTGCGCAATCCGGATGTGTTTCGTTCGGTATCGGCGTTTGCACCGATTGCCGCACCCAGCCACTGCCCATGGGGGCAGAAAGCGTTCGGCAATTACCTGGGGGCAGACCAGGCGGCATGGCAGGATTACGACGCCACGCAACTGATGCTGAACTTGCCGCAGCCGTTTCCGCAAGAGATCTTGATCGACCAGGGCCTGGGCGATAAATTCCTGGCCGAGCAGTTATTGCCGGAACGGTTTGAAGCTGCTTGCGCGCAGGCCGGGCAAAAGCTGACGCTGCGCCGCCACGCGGCTTATGACCATGGCTATTATTTTATTTCGACCTTGATCGAAGATCACCTGGCGTTCCACCAGCGGATACTGGGCACGGCATCCTGAGCCGAAAAAAAGCCCCGCCTGGCTTGGCGGGGCTTTTACATTGTCATTTCCGATCTTATTCGGCGGCCCTGGCGCCGTCGCGCCGCCTGGAAACCAGCCAGCCTCCGCCCAGCACCACGACGAAACCAATCACGTAAGCGGCATAGTTCAATCCCGGAACGCTGTTCCACAGCGGCTGCGCGATTGGCTCGGTGACGATCATGTGCATCGCTGTATACACCAGGATTGCCGCGCCGATAAAGATCGTGACCGGGAAGCGTTCTATCAGCTTCAGCGCCAGGGTCGAGCCCCAGACCATGATAGGCACCGAAATCAGCAGGCCGATAATCACCAGCGCCATGCTGCCCTTGGCGGCGCCGGCCACTCCCAGCACGTTGTCGATGCCCATGACGGTGTCGGCGATGATGATGGTTTTCAGCGCGGCGGCCATGGTGGTGGCTTGCGCGCCATGCGCTTCGCCGTCGTCCGACTGGGTCAGCAAGCGGTAGGCGATCCACAGCAGGGCGACGCCGCCAACCAGCAGCAAGCCTGGGATCTTGAGCAGCCACACCACGCCGATCGTCATCAGCACCCGGGTCACGACCGCGCCCATGGTGCCCCAGATGATGGCTTTGCGGCGCAGGTTGTCAGGCAGGTTGCGGGCCGCCATCGCAATCACGATGGCGTTGTCGCCGGCCAGCACGAGGTCGATGACGACGATCGCCAGCAGCGCCGCGAAGAAGGCGCCGGCATTCCAGTCGGCCATGCCCAGCATTGAAAGTAAACCAGAAAAATCCATAAAGTCTCCAACAGGGTTAACGATTAACCTCAGGCATGGACGACAACAGGAGTGGTGAGGAGCCAATCTGGAAAATTGGGCGACACATTGCCTGCATGGAATCCATGCTGACAAAGGTCTTGCTCAACAGCGATGCTGCCAAGGTAACCGGGTGCAGGCGTTGTGCCTGTTCCGTGATGACGACTACCTTGCAAAACATTGGGCGACCCGTAAACCTACGTGTCATGCAACATTCAGGAGCTACTCCCCTTTGAGAGGGCGTCGCACGCGCGTTGCCGTGCGACTGGGCGTGATTATATACCAGTTTCCAAAAGCAAGGAATCAGCCGTGGCGCCAGTAGTCGGGCTGGGCATAGGCGCGCCGCAGGAAGTCGACAAACACCCGGATGCGCAAGGGCAGGTGGCGGCGCTGCGCGAACACCGCGTAGATATCGTTGCCGGGCGCGGCAAATTCGTCCAGCACCGTGACCAGCTTGCCGGATTCGATCTCGCTGCCGACTTCCCACATCGAGCGCCAGGCCAGTCCCTTGCCGGCCAGCGCCCAGTCATGCAGTACCTGGCCATCGTTGCAGACCATGTTGCCGGCCACCCGGACGGTAACGGTCTTGCCGTTCTGGCGGAAGCTCCAGCCGCGCTGGCTGCCTTCGCTGCTGATCGCCAGGCAATTGTGCTTTTGCAGGTCGTCGACCGTGAGCGGCCTGCCATGGCGCTTGATATAGGCAGGAGAGGCCACCACGATACGCTTGTTGTCCGCCAGCTTGGCGCCGACCAGCGACGAATCCGACAGCGAGGCGATGCGGATGGCGACGTCTATCCCTTCGCCGATCAGGTCGACCACGCGGTCGTTCAGGTTGAGCGTAAGGGTGACGTCGCGGTGTTCGGTGAGGAAAGAGGGCATCAGCGGCGCCACGTGCTGGCGGCCGAAACCGGCCGGCGCCGAAATCAGCAGGTGGCCGCTGGCATGGGCGCTGCGTTCCGAGACCGCCGATTCGGCGTTTTCCAGGTCGGACAGGATGCGCTGGCAGTCTTCGAGGAAGGCTTCGCCTTCGTTGGTCAGGGCGATTTTGCGGGTGGTGCGTTGCAAAAGCTTCACGCCGAGGCGTTCCTCTAACGCATCCAGGCGCCGGCCGATCATGGCAGGGGCGATCCCTTCGGCGCGCGCCGCCGCGGACAGGCTGCCCTTGGCGGCTACCTCGACAAAAGTGGAAATCTGCTTGAATTGATCCATGTCGCCGAACTGGTTTACTGGTTTGTTGAAGGCCGGAGCTATGGCTGACGCTATAATACGCCCACTTGTGACTAAAACGCATAGATCAAATGATAAATCGTTCCACCTATGATGATTTGGTTTAAATATACTATATAGCGTAAAAATTAGATAATGCCATTCAGGATTTAGCATATCCGGCATGGTAAAAAACAGAATGTAGCGCTGCACAATGGCTGGTGCAGCGAACTGGCCCAAGACACCAATCAATTCATAGAACCAACAGGAGTAAAGCATGACGCAACTGACACTGCCCGCCGGCATGGAAATCAAGGGCGCAATCGGCGCCGGATACGCAGAGATTCTGACCCCCGAAGCGCTGGCGCTGGTCGCCAAGCTGAGCCGCGCATTCGAAACGCGCCGTCAGGAATTGCTGGCTGTGCGGGTCGAGCGCGCCAAGCGCCTGGACGCCGGCGAGCGTCCGGACTTCCTGCCTGAAACCGCGCACATCCGCAACGGCGACTGGAAGATCGCGCCGATCCCGGCCGCGCTGGAATGCCGCCGCGTCGAAATTACCGGCCCGGTCGAGCGCAAGATGGTGATCAACGCCTTCAATTCCGGCGCCGACAGCTACATGACCGACTTCGAAGATTCGAACTCGCCGGTATGGGATAACCAGATCACCGGCCAGATCAACCTGCGCGACGCTATCCGCAAGACGATTTCGCTGGAACAGAACGGCAAGTCCTACAAACTGAACGACAAGGTGGCGACGCTGGTGGTCCGTCCGCGCGGCTGGCACCTGGATGAAAAGCACGTGCTGATCGACGGCAAGCGCGTCTCCGGCGGCATTTTCGATTTTGCGCTGTTCATGTTCCACAACGCCAAGGAACAGCTGGCGCGCGGCGCCGGTCCGTATTTCTACCTGCCGAAGCTGGAATCGCACCTGGAAGCGCGGCTGTGGAACGACATCTTCGTGATGACGCAAAACGAACTCGGCCTGCCGCAAGGCACGATCAAGGCAACGGTCCTGATCGAAACCATCCTGGCAGCTTTCGAAATGGATGAAATCCTGTACGAACTGCGCGAGCACAGCTCCGGCCTGAACGCCGGCCGCTGGGACTACATTTTCTCGTGCATCAAGAAATTCAAGCTGGACAAGGATTTCTGCCTGGCCGATCGCGCCAAGGTCACCATGACCGCGCCGTTCATGCGCTCGTACGCCTTGCTGCTGCTGAAAACCTGCCACAAGCGCAATGCGCCGGCGATCGGCGGCATGGCGGCGCTGATCCCGATCAAGAACGATCCCGAGAAGAACGACATCGCCATGGGCGGCGTGCGCGTCGACAAGGCGCGCGACGCCACCGACGGCTACGACGGCGGCTGGGTTGCCCACCCGGGCCTGGTCGAGCTGGCCATGACCGAATTCAAGAAGGTGCTGGGCGACAAGCCGAACCAGATCGGCAAGCAGCGCGAAGACGTCAACGTCAGCGCCGCCGACCTGCTCGACTTCAAGCCGGAAGCGCCGATCACCGAAGCCGGCCTGCGCTACAACATCAACGTCGGCATCCATTACCTGGGCGCCTGGCTGGCCGGCAACGGTTGCGTGCCGATCCATAACCTGATGGAAGATGCCGCCACGGCGGAAATCAGCCGTGCGCAAGTATGGCAATGGATCCGCTCGACCAAGGGCGTGCTCGACGACGGCAAGAAGGTGACCGCCGAGATGGTGGTCGCGATGATTCCGGAAGAGCTGGCCAAGGTCAAGGCGCTGGTTGGCGATGGCGCGACCTACGACCGCGCTGCCGAGATCTTCAAGGAAATGTCGACCTCGGCTTCGTTTGCCGAGTTCCTGACTTTGCCGCTGTACGAAGAAATCTAAATCCGCAGTCCGCCGGCGGCAAAGTAGCCTGCCTGGCAAAAAAGCCGATCGGAAGATCGGCTTTTTTTTCGCCTCGGCCGGTTGACGATGCGGGCGTTCAATGTCAATAAGTGACGGTGACGGTCACTGTATCGGTATAGGTTCCGGCTGGCTTGTTCTGGCTTGCCGGCACCCGCCCATACGCTGTGTAATGGCGGACGGTCGGCGTGACCAGGATCAGATAGTTGTCGCTTACCGTCTGGGTGCTTGCGGTGCCGTCCCCCCAGACTATCGTCCGCCCTGTGTCGGTGAACATGTTGTAGTTGAGGAAATTGGCCCCCGAGGACAGCTTGCGGTTGGCATAGGTGCCGGCCCCGGTGCTGATCGAAATGGTATAGCTGCCAAGCCCGGCCACCACCGCGGAGCAGGTGACCGCAACGTCGCCGGTACTGTCTGCGTCAGTGCTGCCGGGCGACGCATAGGCGGGAAATACGATGCCGGTCGTGGCGACGGTGCAGGTGGCGAGCAGCGCATGCGCGC
This sequence comes from Collimonas sp. GW821-FHT07E08, assembly GCF_059418905.1. Classification (NCBI taxonomy): domain Bacteria; kingdom Pseudomonadati; phylum Pseudomonadota; class Betaproteobacteria; order Burkholderiales; family Oxalobacteraceae; genus Collimonas; species Collimonas sp. GW821-FHT07E08. The sequence goes on from NZ_JBWKQR010000016.1 coordinate 16,895, forward strand.
TGAGAGGCAGCGCCAGCAGCCAGGCGGCAGCCAGCCATTTCAGAGCAGGTTTCATTTCGCCTCCTGAGCGCAGACATAAGGCCCCAGCAGCGGGAAGGCGCCGGCCTGCGGCGATGCATCGATCCTGAAGCGGCAGCGTATGCCGGAGCCGTTGTCGCGCACCACGACCTCGGCCGGGTAGTCGATCGACTCCACGAAGACTTGCCCGCGCAAGGCAACTTCTGCTGCCGACGGGCTCCGATTGACATACACCCGGGTGCCGGTGGCCAGCGCCTTGTTGTTCTCGTCGACCAGGACCAAGGTCGCGCTGCGGTTCTGCTGCGCGCTGAATTTCAGCAGGCTGCCGGTGCGGTAGCCGGGCGTGACCGATTTATGCGCCAGGTCCAGCGTCATCGACAGCGGCAGCCCGGCATCGTCCAGCGAGACCGTGTTGGACTCGTAGGGAACCAGGCGCGGAACGAAGCCGACGCCGTATTTGTCGGTCTGGCCGACCTTGATATTGTTGGCGTAGATATCGATAGGCTGCGCGACCGGCACTTCCACCATGGCGAAACTTTGGTCCAGCCAGCGCGTAGCGCGGACATGGCCGCCGAGCAGGGCGATGCCGCCGCGCGCTTCCAGCTGCAGGTTGTTTTGTCCGTCCACGTGATTGGCGTTGAGCATGTATTCGCCGCTGGTGCCGATGTAGTTGGCGCCGATGTCTTCGCCGCCGTTGTCGAACAAGGCCTTGCGCGCGCGATAGCCCCAGCCGCCTTCCTGCGGCGCGGTTTGCTGGTACTCGGTGCTGAAGTATTTGCTGCCTTGCTGGCCGCTGGCCACCACCTGCAGGAAACTCTGGTGTTCCAGCGGCAAGACCCAGACCAGGTTGGCGGACAGCTGGCGATCCTGCGTCAGCGATTTCAGCAAGCCGATGCTGATGCTGCCGTTCTGGCGCAAGTTGAAATTAAGGCCGGCATTGATTGCGCGCACATTGTCCTGGCCACGGTTGGCCTGGCTCAGGTAGCCGATCGCCGCATTGGCGCGTTCTCCCAGCGAGACATTGGCTTGCGCCTGGATTTGTTGCGCCGGCGCCAGGATGTCGTCGGGCAGGCCCAGCTGCCAGAAGCGCGGGCCGGCCGTCTGCGCGCGCAGGGTCAGGGCATAGCGGCTGCCCTGGCGGTCGAACTGCAGGTATTGCTGGGTATCGTTGCCGCGCTCCGAATTGCTGGCAGCCAGGCCGCCGCTCAGCAAACCGATATCGCTGACGGCGACGGCGGCGCCGAAAGCCAGCGACTGGCGGCCGCGCATGATCTCGCCGTGGCCCTCGACGGTGCTGCTGTCGCTGACGCCGTAACGCACGGTGGCGGAGCTGAACGCCCGGCCGTAGTCGCTGTCCTTGCTGCCGAAATTGTTGCGCAGCGCGCCGGCTTCGTAAGAGACATCCTTGCTGCCTTGCCGCAGCAGCTGGGCGCTGGTGATGTAGCCCTGGGTGTAGACCTGCTGGCGCCCCAGCACATCGTGCACCACCATCTGCACATTGCCCTGGCCGGCATACACGGGCAGGTTGTTGATGGTGAACGGGCCGGTGTCGACCGGCTGTTTCAGGCGCAGGATGTTATCCACGTAGATGTCGACCACGGACGGCGCCGCCGCGGTGCCGCTGAACGCCGGCAGCGGTATCGCCTGGTAGCCCGGGATGGTCGAGAATTTGGTGCGCCACTGAAGGCCTCCGAAATATACCTGGCGCGACAGGGCGCTGCCGCCGGTGACGCTGTCGCCGACCACCATGGTCGCCTGCTGCTGCGGGAAATCCCGCGTGTACTGGCTGTCGAGCCGAAACAGCGAACGCTGGCCAGTCATGTCCTGGCCGACGAAACGGCTGGTGTAGATCCCGCCGCCGCTGAATATGCCGACCTCCGCCAGGCCCGAAAGATTGGCCTGGTTCTGGCCCTTGGCGTAGTTGACATCATAGTTCAGGAAAGCGCCGGTTTCCGCGGCCTGCAGCAGCAAGGGCTGGTGAGCGCCAAGGTTGAATGCCGAATCGATGAACGCGCTTGGCGGCGCATGGATGTTCAGCGTCTGCGTGCCGGCCTCGATTTCGGCACGCACGCCAGGCAATGCCGCCAACGGATAATAGCGCTGCTGGTGGCTGCTGATGGCGGCGACGTCCGGCAAGCGCAGGCGAGCGTCGGTCAATAGCTGTGCCGGCACGATAATGCCGTCGGCCGCGGTACGCACGATCAGCGTTGCGTCCGTCAATTTCCTGTCATTGACGGTCACCGCCAATATGAATTCCTGTTCTGTCACTGACTTGTCTGCTGCCGCCAGAGCCGGGATGTGACAAGCGATCAGGCTAGCGGCTAGATACTTGGTCAGCCTCCAGCATGAGATGTTCTTCAAGCTCGCCCTTGTCTGTTTGAATTTGCAGCCGGACCGGTCCGGCGTGGATCTTCCCGTTCGCCAAAGACCATTGCTTGTGCTGGCCCGGCAATACGTAGGCAGGTGTGCCGATTTGCAGGCCGTCCTTGCCATCGCCGTTGCTGATCTGGACGCGGATGATCTTGGCATGGACATTGCCGTCGTTAGCGGCCACCAGCAGCAGGCCGTTGTTGCCGCGCTTTAATTGCCAGGAGATTTTTTCCAGTTTCTTTTGCGGCGCGATAAACACCGGAATGCTGACCCTCAGCAAAGTCTTCAAGCCCGGCGCCTGCGGCCCGCTGGGCGGCACTTCATCGATCAGCAGCCGGTAGCTCTTTTCGGTTGCCGAACTGACCGGTTGGCGCACGCCGAAGCGCAAGTACTGGATTTGCCCAGGCTCCAACGCAAAGATCGGCGGGTTCAGCAGCAAAGCGTCGGTATCCGCCAGCACTTCCTGGCGGCCATCGCTGCTCCAGTCGACGGCGCCGACCTGTATCCGCACCGGCTCATTGCCGGTGTTCTTGATTTGCAGCACGCCGGAGGCGCGTTCCACGCTCAGGTCGAAACCGATCGGATTGACGTTAAACGAGGCTGCGTTTATATCTTGTGCACAAACCAGGCACAAGACAAAAGCAACAGCCGGCCATTGCTTTAGCATGGGCATCATCGGCTGCCTTAAAAGGTGACGGTAGCAACTACGGTATCTATGTAAGTCGCTGCTTTGACCGATTGGCCGGACGGCACCCGGGCGTAAATGGTGATTGGCGTGGCGCTGCCGGTAGCGGTGACTGCCGCAGGCGCGGTGGCTGCCGTGTTGCCCCAGGTGACAGTGCGGCCGGAGTCAGAGAACAAACTGTAGTTGAGGAAGACCGGAGTGCCGCCGCCGCTGCTCAGGCGACGCAGCGGTACGGCGTCAGTCGAGCCGGTGTTGGCGTTTGCGCCTTGTCCCAGGGTAATCACGGGAGAAGCGCCGATGGTGCAGGTGGTGGTGACGCTGGCTGTCACGTCCTGGTTGGTGGTGGCGTTGGCGACGATAGGGTCGTAAGTCGTCGTGAAACCAAGGGTGGAGATACTGCAATTATTGCTGATGGTGACCGTATTGGTCATGGTAGCAGTGGCGGTGGCCGCCGAGGCGCCGCTACAGACAGTTGTCGATGCGATAATCAAAATACCGTTCCGGACAAGCCTTTTCATGACAAATCTCCCGATTGACATCTTATTGTGTTGCGAAAGCCCAGGCAGTCGACTGGACATTCATTCAATACGGCATCCTCGCTCTCAATATTTTCCTTTGGGAAATATTTTCTTTTGTTCATATTGGCGTCATGGGAGAAGTACGTCAAGACATTTTGTTTTTTGTGAAAAACATCAATATTCATCAGGTTTTTTTGGAAGAGGTATTGCTGTCAACAAATGTATTTTTGTTTCTTGTCTTATTGTTGCTTTTTAAATGCAACAATAATATGATGATGGCATCGCAATCGATCTTCAGCAGGAAAGATAACCATGCAATTCACCAAATTCACCGACTTCGGCTTGCGCGTCCTGATGTACCTGGCAGCGACGCCGGAACAAGGCGTGATTACCGTCGGCGAGCTGGCGAATTATTTTGACGTGCCGAAGAACCACCTGAACAAGGTGGTCAACCGCCTGGTCAAGCTGGGCTGGATCAGCGCTACGCCGGGCCGCAACGGCGGACTGCGGCTGGCGCAAGCGCCGGCAAGCCTGCAGCTGGGCGATATTCTCAGCGCGCTGGAAGGAGACGGCGGCCTGGTCGATTGCGACAAGCCGCCTTGCGTCTTGCGCGGCAGCTGCCACCTGAAACGGGTGCTGGATATCGGCCAGCAGGAATTTTATGCCGGCATGAACCGGCACAACCTGGCGGAGCTGGTCATGCCGCCGACTTCAAACACGATTGCACGCATGCAGTTCCAGCCGATGCCGGTGCACTGATGCGATAACCGCGCGCCTGCCAAGGCAGGGCGCATTTTTTTTGGATTAATTGTAGTATTTTAAATGTAACAATATGAGTGTTTATATGATTTCCGCCATTTCCCGTCCTTATATCGCTGCTTCCGTTCCCGTCTTGCGCGAGCACGGCGTCGCCATCAGCCGTTGCTTCTACCAGCGCCTGTTTGCCGCTCATCCCGAGCTCAAGAATATGTTCAACATGCCTAACCAGCAGGCCGGCACGCAGCAGCAGGCGCTAGCAGCCGCCATTTTCGCCTACGCCGCCAACATCGATAATCCCGAAGCGCTGGCGCCGGTGATCAGCCGTATCGTGCAAAAGCATGTAAGCCTGGGGATAAGCGAAGCGCACTATCCGATCGTCGGCAAACACTTGCTGGATGCGATTGCAGAAATCCTTGGCGCGGCGGCCACGCCGGAACTGCTGGCGGCCTGGGCCGAAGCCTATGGCTTGCTGGCTGCGGCCCTGGTTTCGGAAGAGCGCAAGCAGTACCAGGCACATGGCATCGCGCCTGGCGAATATCTCTCGGTCACCGTGGCCCGCAAACAAAAGGAGAGCGACAGTGTGACCTCTTTTTATCTGCGCGCCACCGACGGCAGCGTGCTGCCGGCCTTCCAGCCAGGCCAGTACATCAGCGTCGCGGTGGATATCGAACAGCTAGCCCTGCGCCAGTTGCGCCAGTACAGCTTGTCCGATGCGCCGGACCGTGGCCACTGGCGCATCAGCGTCAAGCGCGAGACGGAGAACATCGCTGCAGACGGTCCTTATCCGGCCGGCCTGGTGTCGAACCTGCTGCACGATGCATGCCATGAGGGCGATGTACTGCAGGTCAGCCCGCCATGCGGCGATTTTGTCCTGGCGCAAGAAGACCGCAGGCCGCTGGTGCTGATCAGCGCCGGCGTCGGCGTCACGCCGATGATGAGCATGCTGCACGGCAGCCTGCAGCAGAGTCCGCAGCGGCCGGTGAATTTCCTGTATGCGGCGCTGAACGGGCGCCATCATCCGCTCAAGGGCGAATTGAACAGCTTGCGCCGACGCCATGGCCAGATACGTTCGCACATCGCCTACGAAAAACCGGGTGCCGACGATCTGCCGCAAAAGGATTACCAGCAGCAGGGTTATCTGCAGCTGGCGCAACTGCCGGACGCCTTGCTGCCGCATGACGGTTCCTACTTCTTGTGCGGACCAGCGCCATTCATGCAGGTCCAGCGTGAAGCCTTGCTGGTGCGCGGCGTGGCCGCGCACCAGATCCGGCAGGAAGTGTTCGGCCCGTCGCTGCTGCAGCACTTGCAATAGGCAATGCGGCGCCAGCCGATGATGACGCACCGTGTTTCGATGTGGTAATGTTTCACTCCTAAAAATTCATTACTGATAAGGAAGACGATGCGAATTCATTGGCTTTTTGCGGCGCTGCTGGTTCCAGGGATGGCGATGGCAGCGGAGGGGATGTGGACGTTGGACAATTTGCCGAAGGCGAAGATGCAGGCCGAATACGGATTCACCCCGAGCGAGGGCTGGATCAAGCGCACCATGCTGGGTTCGGCACGGATTGCCGGCGGCTGCTCGGCATCCTTTGTCTCGAAAGACGGGCTGGTGATGACCAATCACCATTGCGCGTCCGAATGCCTGGAGCAATTATCGACAGCGAAAAAGAACCTGATCAAGGATGGCTTCCTGGCCAAGGGCCGCGAGCAGGAACTGAGCTGCCCGGAAATCGAATTGAACCGGCTGGAGCAAATCACTGACGTCACGGCCGAAGTCAAGAATGCCACCGCGGGCCTGGACGGCGCGGCATTCAAGAATGCGCAAAATGCGATCAAGGCCAAGCTGACTTCAGCCTGTGTCGGCAACGACAAGGAAACCGTGCGCTGCGACGTCGTCGACCTGTATCACGGCGGCCTGTACCAGGTTTACAAATACCACCGCTTCCAGGATACGCGCCTGGTGTGGGCGCCGGAAAAAGCTGCGGCTTTCTTCGGCGGCGACCCGGATAACTTCAACTTCCCGCGCTATGACCTCGACATCACCCTGCTGCGCGCCTACGAAGGCGGCAAGCCGGCCAAGATCGAGAACTATTTCCCGTTCAGCAAAAGCGGCGCGCAAGAAGGCGAGATGGTATTCGTGACCGGCCAGCCAGGTTCGACGCAACGCCAGCTGACAGTGTCGCAGCTGACTACCTTGCGTGACCTGACGCTGGTCAACAACCTGATCCGGCTGGCGGAAATGCGCGGCGTGCTGGAACAATACAGCAAGAACAGTCCGGAAGCGGCGCGTAACGCCGAGCAGACCTTGTTCGGCGTGGAGAATGCCTACAAGGCGTTTCGCGGACGCCTGAGCGCCTTGCAGGATCCTGCGCTGATGAAGCAGAAGCAGGATGAGGAAACAGCCTTGCGCCAGTTCGTGGCCACGCAGCCGGCGCTGCAAGCCAAGGTCGGCGGCGCCTGGGACGCCATAGCGGCGGCGCAGCAAGCGTATCGCCAGATCGAAGCGCCTTACGGCCTGATCGAAGGCGGCCGCGGTTTCTCCAGCAAGTACTCCGGTTATGCGCGGGCCCTGGTGCGCGGCGCGGAAGAGCGCGCCAAGCCGAACGGCGAGCGCTTGCCGGAATATGCCGACGCCAAGCTGCCGGAGCTGGAACAAGAGCTGTTTTCCAGCGCCCCGGTATATCCGGAATACGAAAAGGTGATGCTGTCGCTTTCGCTCACCAAGCTGCGCGAGATGCTCGGCACCGACGATCCGTTTGTCAAGCAGGTGCTCGGCAAGCAGTCGCCTGAACAGCTCAGCGCCGCCTTGATCGACCACACCAGGCTGGGCGACCCGGCGGTGCGCAAGGCGCTGTGGCAGGGCGGCAAGGAAGCGATCCTGAAATCCGACGATCCGTTCATCAAGCAGGAACTGGCGCTCGATCCGGCTGCGCGCGCCATCCGCGCACGCTACGAAAAAGAAGTCGATTCCGTGCAGCAGAAGAATTCCGAGCTGATCGCGCAGGCGCGTTTTGCCCAGCAAGGCACCAGCGCTTATCCGGACGCCACCTTCACCCTGCGCCTGTCATATGGCGAAGTCAAAGGATGGCAGGAAGGCGACAAGAAGATCCCGCCGTTCACCACGATCGGCGGCGCCTTCGAGCGCGACACCGGCGCCGACCCATTCGCCTTGCCGGCTTCATGGCACGCCGCCAAGGGCAAGCTGAACCTGGCCCAACGCTACAACCTTGCCACCACCAACGACATCATCGGCGGCAATTCCGGCAGCCCGATGATCAATCGCAACGGTGAAATCGTCGGCCTGATTTTCGATGGCAACATCCACTCGCTGGGCGGCGCATTCTGGTTCGATCCGCGCGACAACCGCGCGATCGCCGTACATAGCGGCGCCATCCTGGAAACGCTGGGCAAGGTCTATGGCGGCGCCGACCTGGTCAAGGAAATCCAGGCGCATTGAAATCGCGCTGGCCTGGCGGAACTGCGCCAGGAGCGGTGAGTTTGTATCTATAATGAATCCCTCGCCGGCGGCGACGCCGAGAGGGATTTTGCATTACATCTGTCTTACATCTGTCCGGCGGCGATGCCGGCCGCGTGATCGTCATGGAAGGAGAATGATTTTGGAAATGCTTAGCCTGGGGCTGCTGCTCTTTATCGGCATCCATCTGATTCCCGTTGTCCCGCCCCTGAAAGCGCAGCTGGTCGGCGTCTTCGGTGAAAACCGCTACAAAGGCCTGTTCGCCTTGCTGGCCGCGCTGGGGCTGGTCCTGGTCGTGGCCGGATACGCCAGGGCGCCGGCCGGGCCGCAACTGTTCGCATCTTCTGTCGGCGCGATCCATGCCGCACCGTTGGCGATGGCCGTCAGTTTCATCCTGTTTGCCGCGGCCAACATGAAAAGCCATATCCGGGCCTGGGTCAAGCACCCGATGCTGCTCGGCCTGGCGATCTGGGCCCTGGTGCATTTGCTGGCGAACGGGCATGCCAAAGCCACGCTGCTGTTTTCCGCGTTCCTGGCTTACGCCGTGGTCGATCTGTTTTCCGTGATCCGCCGCCAGAGCTACAAGCCGTTTACACCGGCGCTGAAATTCGACGTGATTGCCTGTATCGCAGGCTTGCTGCTGGCTTTGCTGGTGATGACGTTCCATCGCCAGCTGATGGGCGTGGCGGTGGTTCCCTGGGGAGCATGACGGCGTATCAGGCCGGCCAGCGCTCTTGCAGCAGCTGGTTCAGCACCAGCCTGGCTTCCGGGATCAGTTCGCTGGCGCTCAAGCCGATTGGCCCGATGCCTTGCGCTACCAGCTGATCGGCGGCGCGGCCGTGCAGCCACACGGCCGCCAGCGCCGCTTCCCATTGCGGCCAGCCTTGCGCCAGCAAAGCGCCGCAAATGCCCGACAAGACGTCGCCGCTGCCGGCGGTGGCCAGGGCGGGATTGCCGGTCGAGTTGACCACCACTGCGCCATCGGCGCGGGCGATGACGCTGCCGGCGCCTTTCAGCACGACTACCGCATTGAAGCGGCTTGCCAGGGTGCGGGCGGCGGCGATACGGTCGGCCTGGACGTCGCTGGTGCTGACGCCCAGCAGGCGCGCGGCTTCCAGCGGATGCGGGGTCATCAGCACGGCGTGCTGGCGTTGCGCTGCCTGGGTTTGCAGTTGCGGCTGGCGCGCCAGCAGGTTCAAGGCGTCGGCATCCAGCACCAGCCAGCTGAGCGCATCGAGCGCACGGCCGAGCAAGGCCAGCGCGGTATCGGCCATACCGAGGCCGGGGCCGACCACCAGCACTGCCGATGAGAAATCGAGGTCGGCAGCGAGACGGCACATGAGCTCCGGCTGTGCGCTGTCGTAGGCCGGCGGGTTTTCAGGGTAGCCGACAAACACCCGTCCGGCGCCGCACTTGGCGGCGGCGCGCGCCGCCAGGATCGGCGCGCCGGCCATTCCCGCGGCGCCGCCTATCACGGCGACATCGCCAAAGCTGCCTTTGTGCGAATTGCGCCGGCGCGGCCGCAGGTATTCGCTGAACAGGCTCGGCTGGCTCAGCCACATGTGCGGCGCAGGGAAATGGCTGTCCGCAATGTCCAGCGCCGCTACTTCGACCTGGCCAGCGTAATCGGGGCCGTCGCCGGTGTGCAGGCCGGCTTTGTCGGCGATGAACGTGACGGTGTGGCTGGCCTTGACAGCGATGCCGGCCGTGCCGCCCACCACGGTGCCGGTATCGGCATCCAGGCCGCTCGGCACGTCCAGCGCCAGCACCGGACAGGCCATGGCGTTGACGGCCCGCACCAGGCTGCGCCAGTCGCCGTCCAGCGCCCGGCTCAGGCCGATGCCGAACAGGCCGTCGATCACCAGCGACCATGGGTTGCTGTCGATCTCGGCAAACTGCTCCGGCGGCATCAGGTGCACGCCGTGCCGCTGGGCGCGGACCAGCGCCTGGGAGGCGTCAGCCGGCAGTTGCGACGGCGCGGCTTTGAGCAGCACCACCACTTCGGCGCCGGCCTTGGACAGGACGGCGCCAGCTTCCAGGGCGTCGCCGCCGTTGTTGCCGGGGCCTGCCAGGACCAGGATCGCGGATGCGTGGGGCGGGCCCGCGAGCATGCGCAAGGCTGCTTGCGCCGCCGCCTGGCCGGCGCGTTGCATCAGGCTGTACGGCGGCAGCGCGCGCAAGGCGGACTGTTCGATTTTGCGGATGTCGGCGACGGGATAGATGGCGCTCATGGTGTGTTGTCCGTTAGCAGGAGCCAGGGCTGCCTGGAGCTTCCAGCATATAGCAAAAGAAACGCCGCCTTCGGCGGACCGTTTTGTCAGCGATAGCGCGCGACTGTCAATCCATCCAGGTCAACCTCGGGCGCCAGGCCGCTGATCTGGTCGGCCAGCACCTTGGCGGCGCCTAGCGCCATGCTCCAGCCCGAACCGCCGTGCCCGATATTGACAAACACGTTGCTGGCGCCGGTGTGGCCGATGAGCGGCACCTCGTCAGCCAGCATCGGCGTATGGCCGCACCAGAAACTGGCGCTGTTGAAATTGGCGGCATCGGGGAACCAGTCCTGCGCCACTTTCAGCAGCGTACGCATGGCCTTGTCGTCGAACGACATGTCCTGGGCGCCGAACTCGGCAATCCCTGCCAGCCGGATGCGGTCGCCGATGCGCGCCATGGTGACCTGGTAACTGCCGTCCAGCACTGCCGTCTGCGGCGCGACTTCGTAATTCTTTACGGTAGCGGTGGCGGTGTAAGTCTTGATCGCGTGCAGCGGCAGGCGCAGGCCCAGCGGCTTCAGCAGCTCCGCGCTGGCGCCGCCGGCGGCGCACACCACGGCATCGGCCAGCAGCACGTTGCCGTCGATATGTAAAGCGACTTGCGCGCCTTGCGGCGCGACGGCGGAGACTTTGCTGTCGAAATGAAACTGCACGCCCAGTCCTTGCAGGATGGCTTTCAGCTGCTTGGTAAACAGGGTGCAATTGCCGGCGCCGAGATCGGGGAAATACAAGCCGCCGGCCAGCTTGCCGGCGCTGGCCAGGGCCGGCTCCTGCAGCCGCACGGCAGCCTCGTCGAGCAGCTGGTGCGCTACGCCGCACTCAGCCAGCAGCTCGCGGGCGGGAGCCAGCGCCGCCAGTTCGGCTTCACTGCGGAACAGGCGCAGCAAGCCCGGGCTCTGTTCAAAGTCGAGCTGGAAATGCTGTTGTATCTGCTCCAGCAGATCCTGGCTGTAGGAAGCCAGTCTTTGCATCTGGCGGGCGTGGGAGCGAAACCGCTGGATCTCCGATTCCGCCATCCAGCGCCGCATCCAGCGCCACAGCGCAGGGCTGAAGCGGGCGTTGAGCACGTTCGGCGCTTCCTGGTTGAACATGCCGGAGAGGATCTTGCGGCGCATGCCCGGCACTGCCCACGGTAGCGCGGCGCCGGCCGACAAGATGCCGGAATTGCCCAGCGTCGACTGCTCCGCGACGTTGCCGCGTTGTTCGACTACGGCAACCTGGTGCCCGGCTTCGGCCAGAAAATAAGCGCTGCAGACTCCCATCACGCCGCCGCCGATAACCACGATTTGTTTCTGTGTCTGCTGCTGTATCACTATTGTTCTCAAGGGGTTCTGCGCGGCACGACGCGTTGCAGCCGACCAGAATCATACCTTGAATTACTTGATGATAGGACAGCAGAATGCACAATTACCTCGTCGCCGGCGGTTTGGTTAACTCAGGCGGGGGCGGGGCATGGCGCCCCAAGTTTGTTCGAATGTGCACTTGAGCCAGGGGCTGCCCAATGTTGCTACAACTCAAATGCGCCGGCGTCATATGCCTTGCTGTAGGTCTGCCAATCCTTGCGTACTTGCGCCGCGCAATCCTGGGCTGCATCCAGCAACTGCTTTTTCCATTTCTTGCCTTCTCCGAAAGCGATCAGTTCATCGGCAATCGCCGATCCCTGGCGGCCGGAGCTGCGCAATTGCGCCCAGGCGACAATATTGCCCATGACCGTCATGACTTGCTGGATTTCGGCCAGCGTATGGCGCGGCTGCTTGAGCGCGACCCGGTCTTCGCTGGGTTGCAGCCCGCGCAGCACGTAAGCAGTCTTGCCCAGCATGACCGGCTGCAGGAACGCCATCGACACCGCTTGGCAGCGCCGCTGCAGCGACACCACGCGCTGCGCCTGGTTCTTCCATTTGGGTTGGGCCACCTTCAGGTAAGGCGCCAGCGACGACGGCAGCGCCTGCTTCAAATCAAGCAGGTAGTTGCCGTCCGGCGAACCCTTGCCCTGCACCAGGATGGTGTAGCGGTCGACGCCCAGGCTGCCGGTGCCGGCGATGCGGCGCGCCACATCCAGTACCTTGTAGAAATCCGGATTGGGCTGTTCGGCGGCGAAGCGCTTCATGAATGCAGTGACTTTGGCGCGTTGCTTGTCGGAGGCCGGCAGCGCTTTCTTGCCATCCGTGTTCAGTACGCGCAGCTTGCCTTTGCGTACCGTGCGGGCATTCAGGTAATCGGCGCGCTGCCGGCCGCGCAAGCTGTTCAGCAAGTCGCCGACCATGCCTTGCGCGGTATCGCGCTCGACCCAGCGCGGTTTGCCCAGCGTCAGGGCGGCGCCGTAGGCGTCGATGAAGCTGCGGCACAGGATCCGGCTATCGACGGCGCCGTTGGGTGCGGCATCGGCGGCAATCAGTACGCTGGTCAGCAGCCGCACCAGTTCCCAGCTGAGCGGCGCCAGCGCGGCCTCGTCGAAATCGTTGAGGTCGAAGTAAGCCAGGCGGTTGTCGCCCTTGTAGCTGCCGAAATTTTCCAGGTGCAGGTCGCCGCAGATCCAGGCCAGCGGCGCAGAGCGCATCACGCCGCTTTGCGGCAGGCGTTCATAGAACAGGTGGCAGGTCCCGCGCAGGAAAGTGAAGGGATCGTTGCGGATATTCTTGTATTTCAGCTGCAGCCGCTGCGGATCGCGGCCTGCGTTGTATTCCTGGATGCGCTTTACTACATTCACCATGGCATGCCTCTTGAGGATGGGATCGGTTGCTTTGGAGCAGTGCCAATCTTACTGCATCATCTTGACAAAATGCTGACAACGACGATGCGGCTTCCTCAAGGGCTGTCCTTGTTTACCAGACCCGGTACACGCGCCCGGTCTGTGCGCCTTCGACGCTGCGGCTGTATGCCTGGGCCACGCGGCTTGCCGGGGCCGGCTCGAAACCATAGAAGAACGGGCCGTAGACAGGCAGCGATTCTTCCAGCACTGTCGGATTGACGACATTGATGCGGATGCCGCGCTTGAGTTCGATCGCGGCGGCGCGCACAAAACCGTCCAGCGCCGCATTGACCGTGCTGGCGTTGACGCCTTGCAGGATAGGCTCGTCGCTCAGAATGCCGCTGGTGAGCGTGATCGAACCGCCGTCGTTCAGGTGGTGCTGCGCCACCAGCGCCAGGTTGATCTGGCCCATCAGCTTGTCGCGCAGGCCGATCTCGAATTTCTCGGGCGTCAGCTCTTGCAGCGGGCCGAAATGCAGTTTGCCGGCGGTAGAGACGATCGCATCGATCTTGCCGATCTGCGCGAACAAGCCTTCGACGCTGCGGATGTCGGTGATGTCGACCTGGAACTGGCCGCTGCTGTTGCCGACCTGGATGATTTCATGGCGGCCGGCCAGTTGTTTGACGACTGCCTTGCCGATGGTGCCTGTAGCGCCGATAACCGCGATTTTCATGGTGTGCTCCGTAAAAAATAAGTAAAGGAGATAGATCCGGCCTTCATTATGATTACTTCTTTATGGTGGATAAACAGCGTAATATTCCTATTACTTGAAACCAATAGTGCGTAATTAGACTTATGGACAGACTGACCAGCATGCAGATTTTCGTCCGCGTGGTTGAAAAAGGCGGGTTTTCGGCGGCAGCGGAAGAAGCGCGGATTTCACCCACCATGGTGGGCAAGCACGTGCGCCAGCTGGAGGAGCAGCTCGGCGTGCGCCTGTTGAACCGCACCACGCGCCGTCAAAGCCTGACTGAAATCGGCCAGTTGTACTTTGAGCGCTGCAAGCAGGCCTTGCTGGAAATCGAGGCGGCCGACGCTTCGGTCAAGCAGATGCAGCTGCTGCCGCGCGGTGTGCTGCGGGTGACAGCGCCGGCCACTTTCGGCGGCCAGATGCTGGCCGCCGTGGTGCGCGCCTACCTGGAGCGTTATCCGGATGTCGAGCTCGACCTGTCACTGAACGACCGCGTGGTCGACCTGGTGGAAGAGGGTTTCGAGGTAGCGATCCGGATCGGCGCGCTGCCCGATTCGACCCTGGTCGCGCGGCCCTTGCAGCCATACCGGGCGCTGGTTTGCGCGGCGCCGGAATACCTCGCTCGCTGCGGCACGCCGCAGACTCCGCAGCAATTGCGCGATCACAATTGCATGAGCTTCGTGCACGGCAACCATTACAACCGCTGGCGCTTTTCCAAGGATGGCGTAGAGCAGGAGGTGGAAGTGCACGGCAATTTCCGCGCCAACAACGGTTTGGCGCTACGCACCGCCGCCCTCAACGGCATCGGCATCATCATGCAGCCGGAAGCCTTGCTGTGCGGGGAAATTGCCGCGGGGCGGCTGCGGCGCCTGCTGGCCGGCTATGAACTGGAGCACCGCGCCATGCACATCGTGGTCGCTTCGAACCGCAAGATGACGCCTAAGCTGACGTCGTTCATCGAATTCGTGGTCGAACATTTCGGCCGGGACGCCGGATCGTTCACGGCGCCGGATTAAAGGACCGTTAGGGCATAAGTTGAACATTTGTGCTGGCCGTAGCCGGCGCGTCGTCTGCCTTGCTTCGCATCCAGCTACGACCGCCCAAATATCCAACTTATGCCCTAACGGCCCCTAGCGCGGCAAACTGCGCGCGCAAGAATGCCAGCAGGGCGCGCAGCGACGGCGACATGCTGCTGCGATGCGGATACACCATGCTGAGCGGGGTTTCTTCGCCGGTGAACTGTTCCAGGATGATTTCCAGGCGGCCGTCGGCCACATCCTGCCGTACGTCCAGCCAGGACTTGTAGGCGATGCCTACGCCTGCGACGGCCCAGGTCCTGGCGATGGCGGCGTCGTCGGTCATGCGGTCGCCGCGCACCTTGACGTCGACTGCGGTCTTGCCGGTGTAGAAGCGCCAGTTGTTGAACAAGCCGTGCTGCAGGTAGTACAGCAGGCAATTATGGCTGGCCAGGTCCTTCGGCACGCTGGGCCGGCCATGCTTTGCCAGGTAGGAGGGCGCCGCCACCGCCACCCGGCGGCTGGGCGCGAGGATCTGCGACACCAGGGTCGAGTCGTCCAGCGGGCCGTAGCGAAAAGCCACATCCACCGGATCGCGGAACAGGTCCACCACGCGGTCGGAAAATTGCAGCGACAGGGTGACCTGCGGATGGTTTTCCTGGAAGGCGTCCAGCCAGGGCAGCAGCACATTGCGCCCGACATCGGACGGCATCGACAGCCGCAAATGGCCGCTGACCGGGCCGCCGGCAGTGAGCAGGGCCTGGCCTTCCTGCAGCAGCGCCAGCGCCTGCCGGCTGTACTCCAGGAACAGGGTCCCTTCCGGCGTCAGCCGCATGCTGCGCGTCGAGCGCACGAACAGCCTGGTGTTGAGCTGCAGCTCCAGCCGCTTCAGGCTGGCGCTGGCGGTGGCCGGCAGCAGGTCGAGCTGGCGCGCCGCGTTCGACAGGCTGCCGAGATCGGCGGTGTAAATGAAAAGCTGGAGGTCGGTGGTCGAATACATTATCAAATATGGATTGAAAGTGAATCAAATCTAAGGCGGTTTATAAAATAATTCAACATTATCATAATGGCTGTCATTCGATCGGATTGATCGTGAATCTGTGTTTATCTTCAGGAGCCCGCAAATGAAAGCCATCGCCTTAACCCGATACCTGCCCATCGAGAACCCCGAATCGCTGGTCGACGTCCAGCTCGACAAGCCGTCGCCGCAAGGCCGCGACATCCTGGTCGAGGTCAAGGCCATCGGCGTCAACCCGGTCGACGTCAAAGTGCGGGCGCCCAAGGCCACTATCGAAAAAGCGCCGCGCGTGCTGGGCTGGGATGCCGCCGGCGTGGTGCAGGCGGTCGGACCCGAGGTCAGCGGTTTCAAGGCTGGCGACAGGGTGTTTTATGCGGGCGACATCACCCGCCCTGGCAGCAACAGCGAATTCCAGCTGGTCGACGAGCGCATCGTCGGCCATATGCCGCAATCGCTGTCATTCGAGCAGGCCGCCGCCTTGCCGCTGACCACGATCACTGCCTGGGAAGCATTGTTCGAGCGCCTGCATGTGCCGCCTGCAGCGACGGCGTCGGCCAAATCGATCCTGATCATCGGCGGCGCCGGCGGCGTCGGTTCGATTGCGATCCAGCTGGCGGTCAAGGTCGCCGGCTTGAAGGTGATCGCCACGGCATCGCGGCCTGAGTCGGAAAAATGGGTGCGCGAGCTGGGCGCGCAGCATGTCATCAACCATTTCGGCGACCTGCCGGCGCAGCTCAAGCAGGAAGGCTTCGACAACGTCGACTATGTGCTGATCCTGAACGACACCGACCGCCATTTCCCGGCAGCGGCAGCAGCGGTAGCGCCGCAGGGGATGATCTGCACCATCGTCGAAAACGCTGCGCCGCTCGACGTCAGCCTGCTGAAAGCCAAGAGCGCCGGTTTCATCTGGGAATTCATGTTCACCCGCTCGATGTTCCAGACCGCCGACATGCAGCAGCAAGGCAATCTGCTGGACCAGGTGGCGCGCCTGATCGACAACCAGGTGATTGTCACCACCGTGAACCAGGTTTTGTCGCCGATTAATGCGGCCAACCTGCGCCAGGCCCATGCCACGCTGGAAGGCGGGCGTGTGATCGGCAAGATCGTGCTCAAGGATTTTTCTTGAGCGCGAGGTTCCTCCAGATCGACAGCAGGTTTTCCGTGAACGAGGATGCAAGCACACGATTGCCGTGGCCGCTGAGATGGTTTGAATCGAAATAGAGCGGTTTGCCGCGATCGTAGGCCGAGCAGGTAAGGCCGGGGCAGAGCAGCGGCAACGGGTCCCAGACGGTCAGGCCGGGATGTTCCCGTTGCAGCAAGTCCAGGAGTTTCATCTGCGGGGCACGCAGGCGTTCGAGCTGGGCGCGTTCCATCGTCAGGCCGGGCGCGCAGACAGGATTCATCTTGTTGAACCAGTCCGAGCAGCGGTTGGGCGGCGCCTTGAACAAGGGTTTGGGTGCGTCGATCAGGACCTGCACTTGTGCCGCTTCTAGCCGCGCGAGGATGGCTGCAGCGGAGGTTCGGGCGCCTTCGTTCATCGAAGGTGTCAGCTCGGCCAGCGCTTCATTGACGACTACATCCTCACCGCGTTGCCACTCGCGGCCGGCCAGTTCAGGCATCCTGAGAGAGGCAAGGAAGACGATGTCGCCTGGTTTGGCCCTGGCCTCAATATCTTTCAGGTCAGCTTCCCGGGGCTGGGCGCACTTGGCCGGATCGGGGCCGACCAGCGTGACGACGCCGCAACCGCCCTGTTCGTATTCGACCACCTTGATGCCGAGTTTCAGGGATACGATCTTCAACATGGTGCGATAGGCGGCGGTATGCGAGTCGCCGATGACAAACAGCTGGCGCCCCGCCACCTGTGGATCATCGATCTTGCTGATTTCCTCCCGAGGAAAATGCCTGTACGCATACCAGGTGTAGGTGTCGCGTGTCTGGCTGAGCGACAGGTGGTCAGGGTTGTCCGAGATCCACAGCGCGGTCCATGAGAACAGGCCGAGCGCCATGAAGCTTGACGCGAAAGCGACCCACGCGCGGCGCTGCAAAAGCGACTTGCCGTTGCGGATCGGCGTCTCGATCCAGTGATAGGAGGCAGCGGCGAGCGCAACGACGATCACGGGATAGAGGAGCTGGACGGCGAGGTGCTCCAGGCCCGTTGTCCAGCGCAAGAACACGGCGACCGGCCAATGCCAGAGATAGAGCGAATAGGACAATCGGCCGATATAGGTCGCCAAGGGCGATTGCAGCAGGCGCTGCAGCAGAGGGACGGGGCCTTCGGCCTGCAATGCCACCGCCGCGATCATCAGCATCGAACCCGACACCGTTGCCAGCGCCCAAGGGAAAGGAAATTGATTGCGCCCGGCGAAAAGAAACCCGGCCATGACGAGCGCAAGACCGGCCGGCAGCAGGACCTGCGCGAGCCACCGGGACTGCGGTGAAAAGCGCCTTGCGCCAATGATTTGGAAGAGCATGGCGCCTGCCGCCAATTCCCAGAACCGGCTTGGCAGCAGGTAAAAGGCTGAGAGCGGTTCGGTACGTGTCTGGAAGGCGCTGATCGCCAGCGAGGCCAGGGCCAGGAGCGGCAGGACGGCCCACGCCATCGTGGTCTGTTTCCTATATCGAAGCCACACGAAATAAATCGCGGGGAAGATGACATAGAACTGCTCCTCCACGCCCAGCGACCAGGTATGCAGGTAGGGGTTGAGCTCGGCGCTCGGTGAAAAATAGGTGTCCGTGTTCCAGGCCAGCACGAAATTGCTGAATCCAAAGAAGGCCGCAAGCCCCGTGCGATTCATTAATTCGCTAAGCCAGAATTGCGGCATGAACATCGCCGATGCCAGGAAGCTGATAAACAGGACAACCAGGAGGGCAGGCAGGATGCGCAGGAAGCGCCTGCGATAAAAATCCTTCAGATAATCGACAAAACCCAAGTCGCCCCGCTGGAAACGTTCAGAAAGCGATTGGCTGATCACGTAACCGGATATCACGAAAAACATGTCGACCCCGGTGAATCCGCCAGGAAGAATGCCGAGGATGTCGACGTGGAAGACGATGACGGAAAGGACGGCGATGGCGCGCAAGCCGTCGATTGCAGGAACGTAAGCAGGTGAGCGGTGATGCATCGTCCGGAATCCCATGTGATTCTATTGTCATTAGCAAAAGATTATCAGAAAATTAATGTGGATGGGAAACCTGCTTTCCTCATGCCTGATTTTTAGCGTTTCCGCTTATTGCGCTTGTTCGATGATTTTCTTTCGGTGTTTATGAAGTAATTTTCAATTAAAACAAAGGGTTATGGGTTTGGTGCAGGTTTTGTCGCCTTCGGGCCTGACTTCCTTCCCTCGGGCCGCCTTGCCTTTTGCACGGTGCGGCAAGGCGATTTTGTCATCAGTTCAAGGGGCGGCGGACGAGGCAGCACTGTATAATGGCGGCTTCTGATTTAACCCGCAGCAACGCTGCATCAACTCCCTCCTCGCCATGTTGATTTTGCCCGGTTCCAACGCTCTGCCTGCCTTCCGTTCCCAACGTCTTCTAGCCCAGTTACAAGCGATCGACAGCAATGTCGTCGAAGTGACCGGGCGTTTCGACCATTTTGTCGATGCCTCGACCGCGCTCAGCCAGGACGATATCGGCCGCCTGAACGCCTTGCTGACCTATGGCGATCCGTTCACTGCCGGCGAAGGCGGCGAAGAATTCATCGTGATTCCGCGCTTCGGCACCATCTCGCCATGGGCCAGCAAGGCCACCGACATCGCCCATAACTGCGGCATGGCGCATATCAAGCGCATTGAACGTGGCATCGCCTACCAGGTGAAACTGAAGAGCGGCTTGCTGGGCGGCGCCAAGAAACTCGGCGATGACAGCGTGCGCGCCATCGCAGACGTGCTGCATGACCGCATGACGGAAACCGTCTTGCGCAGCGCCGAGCAGGCGGCCGGCCTGTTCAGCGAACTGGATGCCAAGCCTCTGGCGTTCGTGGACTTGCTGGCGGGCGGCAAAGGCGCCCTGGAGCAAGCCAACAGCGAGCTGGGCCTGGCGCTGTCGGACGATGAAATCGACTACCTGCTGGCTGCGTTCACCAGCGCCAAGCGCAATCCGACCGACGTCGAACTGATGATGTTCGCGCAAGCCAACAGCGAACATTGCCGCCACAAGATTTTCAACGCCGACTGGGTTATCGACGGCGAAGCGCAAGACAAGTCATTGTTCGCGATGATCAAGAATACCCACCTGCTGCAGCCGAAAGGCACGATCGTCGCCTATAGCGACAATTCCTCGATCATCGAAGGCGCCACCGTGTCGCGCTTCTACGCGCGCGGCGCGGCGGAAGGCAATACCTACCGTGCTTCGGATGAGCTGACGCACATCCTGATGAAGGTCGAGACGCATAACCATCCGACCGCGATTTCGCCGTTTCCCGGCGCCTCCACCGGCGCCGGCGGCGAGATCCGCGACGAGGGCGCAACCGGCCGCGGCGCCAAGCCGAAGGCTGGCCTGACCGGTTTCACCGTATCCAACCTGCAGCTGCCGGATGCACGTCAAGCCTGGGAGAATGCGGCTGACGTCACCGCTGCCGGCCAGGCGGATGCAAGCCAGTATGGCAAGCCGGAGCGCATCGCTTCGGCCTTGCAGATCATGATCGACGGTCCGCTCGGCGGCGCTGCGTTCAACAATGAATTCGGCCGTCCTAACCTGGGCGGTTATTTCCGCACCTACGAACAGAACGTCGGCGGCAATGTG
The DNA here is from genome assembly GCF_059418905.1 of Collimonas sp. GW821-FHT07E08. Taxonomy (NCBI): domain Bacteria; kingdom Pseudomonadati; phylum Pseudomonadota; class Betaproteobacteria; order Burkholderiales; family Oxalobacteraceae; genus Collimonas; species Collimonas sp. GW821-FHT07E08. The sequence continues at coordinate 37,204 of NZ_JBWKQR010000016.1, forward strand.
CAGGGTTACCACAAGCCGATCATGATCGCCGGCGGCATCGGCAGCATTTCGGACAAGCACACCAAGAAGAACGAACTGCCGGTCGGCAGCCTGCTGATCCAGCTGGGCGGCCCCGGCATGCGCATCGGCATGGGCGGCAGCGCGGCATCGTCGATGGCGACCGGTTCGAATACCGCCGACCTCGATTTCGATTCGGTCCAGCGCGGCAATCCTGAAATGGAACGGCGCGCGCAGGAAGTGATCAACGCCTGCTGGGCCATGGACGACAAGAATCCTATCCTGTCGATCCATGACGTCGGCGCCGGCGGCCTGTCCAACGCTTTCCCGGAGATCACCAACGACGCCAAGCGCGGCGCGATCTTCGATTTGCGCAAAGTGCCGCTGGAAGAAAGCGGCATGGCGCCCAAGGAAATCTGGAGCAATGAATCGCAGGAACGCTATGTGCTGGCGATCGCGCCGGAAAGCCTGCCGCTGTTCGAATATTTCTGCCAGCGCGAGCGCTGCCTGTTCGCGGTGGTCGGCACGGCTACCGAAGAGCGCCAGCTGAAGGTGGTCGATCCGCAACACGACAACAATCCGGTCGACATGCCGATGGATGTCCTGCTCGGCAAGCCGCCGAAGATGCAGCGCGATGTGAAGCATCTCAATCCGGTGCTGCCGGCGGTCGACCTGACCGGCATGGACCTGCTGGAAGTGTCGCAGCGCGTGCTGAAGCTGCCGGCGGTGGCCGACAAATCCTTCCTGATCACCATCGGCGACCGCACCGTCGGCGCGACTTCGGTGCGCGACCAGATGGTCGGCCCGTGGCAGGTCCCGGTCGCCGACTGTGCGGTCACCAGCATGAGTTTCGAGGGCTGCCTGGGCGAAGCGATGGCGATGGGCGAACGTACGCCGCTGGCGGTCATCAACGCCGCCGCATCGGGCCGCATGGCGGTCGGCGAAGCCTTGACCAACATCGCTGCCGCGGCGATTGCCGATATTTCCGACGTCAAGCTGTCCGCCAACTGGATGGCTGCCTGCGGCCAGCCAGGCCAGGACGCAGCCTTGTTCGATACCGTCAAGGCGATCGGCATGGAGCTGTGCCCGGCGCTGGGCATCAGCATCCCGGTCGGCAAGGATTCGCTGTCGATGCGCACTACCTGGAATGACGACGGCCAGGCCAAGGCGGTGACTTCGCCGGTGTCGCTGATCGTTTCCGCATTCGCGCCGGTGACCGATGTGCGCCGTTCGTTGACGCCGCAGCTGCGCACCGATCTCGGCGATACCGCCATCATCCTGGTCGACCTCGGCCGCGGCAAGAACCGCATGGGCGCTTCGGCGCTGACCCAGGTGATGCAGCAGATCGGCAATGAAACGCCGGACGTCGACAGCGCGGAAGACCTCAAGGCTTTCTTCGCCGCGATCCAGCAATTGAACAGCGAACAGAAACTGCTGGCTTACCATGACCGTTCCGACGGCGGCCTGTTCACTTCCTTGTGCGAGATGGCGTTCGCCGGCCACAGCGGCTTGTCGATCAATCTCGATATCCTGACCATGGAAAGCGAGCACGCGGCCGACTGGGGCGATTCCAAGAACTGGACCGGCCAGGTGGCCGAGCGCCGCAATGAACTGACCCTGCGCACGCTGTTCAGCGAAGAGCTGGGCGCGGTGCTGCAAGTGCGCGCCGAACAGAAGTCGGAAGTCATGAACGTGCTGCGCAGCTTCAACCTCGGCGCGTGCAGCCACATCATCGGCAAGCCGAACACGCGCGACGTCATCGAGTTCAGCCGCGACGCCAAGACCATCTACAGCCAGACTCGCATAGCGCTGCAGCGCCTGTGGAGCGAAACCAGCTGGCGCATCGCCCGCCTGCGCGACAATCCAGCCAGCGCCGATGCCGAATACGACCGCATCCTGGATGCCGCCGATCCTGGCATCACGCCGGTCGTGCCGTTCGACCTGCAAGACAATATCGCCGCGCCTTTCCTCAACCTGGCAGCCAAGCCGCGCGTGGCGATCTTGCGCGAGCAGGGCGTCAACTCGCATGTAGAGACTGCTTATGTCATGCACCAGGCCGGTTTCTCGGCGGTTGACGTCCACATGAGCGACCTGATCGCCGGCCGTGCGCGGCTGGACGATTTCAAGGGTTTCATCGCGGTCGGCGGTTTTTCGTACGGCGACGTGCTGGGCGCCGGCGAGGGCTGGGCCAAGACGATCCTGTTCAACGCCAAGCTGGCGGAGCAGTTCTCGCTGTTCTTCCAGCGCGGCGACACCTTTGCGCTGGGCGTCTGCAACGGCTGCCAGATGATGAGCAACCTGAAGGCGATCATCCCCGGCGCCCAGGCATGGCCGAAGTTCACCCGCAACAAGTCGGAAAAATTCGAGGCGCGCTTCTCGATGGTGCAAGTGGAATCGTCGCCATCGATTTTCCTGCAAGACATGGCCGGCACCCAAAGCGCCATCGCCATCGCGCACGGCGAAGGTTTTGCCGATTTCTCGCAAACCGGCGATATCAAGGAAGCGCTGGTCGCCATGCGCTTTGTCGACAACAAGGGGCAGGTGAGCGAAGCTTATCCGTACAACCCGAACGGTTCGCCGCAAGGCATCACCGCGGTGACTACGCCGGACGGCCGCTTCACGGTTTGCATGCCGCACGCCGAGCGGGTGTTCCGCACGGTGCAGCAATCGTGGCACCCTGATTCGTGGGGCGAGGATTCGCCATGGATGCGCATGTTCCGCAATGCGCGCAAGTGGGTGGGATAATCGCCTGGCCACCCGGCCATGCCGTTGCCGGCATGGCCGGGGCATAAAAAAAGCGCTCCGAGGAGCGCTTTTTCATTTACTGCGGTTTTGCTGTTGCCGGGGTCTTATTGCACCTTGGCTTTGGCGCGCAGATCAGCTTGGTAAGCTTGCAGCTTTTTCTGTTGCAGCGCTTCAGTGATTTGCGGTTTGACTTCAGCCAGGGTAGGGATCTTGGCTGCGCGTACTTCTTCCAGCTTGATCACGTGGTAGCCGAACTGGGTCTTGATCGGCGTTTCGGTCAATTGGCCAGGCTTCAAGGCCACCAGCGCATCGGAGAAAGGCTTCACGAAAGAAGCTGGAGTGGCCCAGCCCAGGTCGCCGCCGTTGGCTGCCGAACCTGGATCTTTCGATTGCTTGGCCAGGTCTTCAAACTTGCCGCCGGCTTTCAGCTTGGTGATGATGGATTTTGCATCGGCTTCGTTTTCAACCAGGATATGGCGAGCGTGATATTCCTTGTCGCCGGCTTGCGCCTTGAACTTGTCGTATTCAGCCTGGATGTCGGCATCCTTGATCGGGTTCTTCTTGACGAAGTCGGCAACCAGGGCGCGGATCAGGATCGATTGGCGGGCGATGTCGGCTTGCGCCTTGACGTCGGCGTTATTGCCCAAGCCCAGCTTGTCGGCTTCCTGGATCAGCACTTCGCGGTTGATCAGTTCGTCCTTGACCATGCTGCGCAGTTCCGGGGTGTCGGCCTGGCCGCCTTGCGCGGACAATTGCTTGACCATCATGTCGGCGCGCGACGAAGGGATTGCCTTACCATTCACGACTGCAAGGTTTTGGGCCATAACAGGCAAAGTCGCTGCTGCAAAAAGTACCACCAGTAAACGTGAAGGTTTAAATGTCATTATCAAATCCTAAATTGGGGAGGTTGTTAATAAATCAATGCGAGGCAAGGGCAGAATAACTGAAGTGTGTTTGAAGGGCAATTATTCTTTAAGATCACTTATGTTTTACGCAGCTTTGGTTTCAGATGGAGCTAGTGCAGTGATAGCCAATGCATGGATTTCAGTTTGCATCATATCAGCCAAGCAATCATACACCAGCCTATGCCGATTTAAGCGGTTTTGTCCTTCAAAAACTGCGCAAACTATCCGTACTTTATAGTGTCCGCCGCCTGATGCAGCACCGGCGTGTCCCACATGCAGCGCCGATTCGTCCTCCACTATACATTCCGACGGTGCAAGTGCCGCTGTCAATTTGTTACGAATGGTATCAAGTCTTGGGTTCATCTGGGTCCTTGATGTATTTGGAGAGCAGGATGCTTTGGCCGATCACGAAGGCAAACATCAGTCCCATGCCGCCGAACAGCTTGAAGTTGACCCAGGTGGCGGTCGGGAAATTGAAGGCGATGTACAGGTTCAGGCAGCCCATGGCGATGAAGAAGGCGATCCAGGCAAAGCCGACCCGCGGCCAGATCGGGTCGGGCAGGGCGATCTGCTTTTCCATCATGGTGCGGATCAGGTTCTTCTTGAGCAGCACTTGGCTGATCAGCAATGCCGCCGCGAATGCCCAGTACAGGACGGTCGGCTTCCATTTGATGAAGGTTTCGTTATGGAAGTAGATGGTGGCGCCGCCGAAGACGCAGATGATGACCAGGGATACCCACAGCATCGCATCGACTTTTTTCCGGCGCAGCAGCAGGTAGCCGATTTGCGCAATCGTGGCGACGATCGCCACCGCGGTAGCCAGCAGCACCGGCGCTTGCGTGGCGGTGACCACGCCGCCGGACACAAAACCCGACAGGTACTGGCTGGCCAGCGCCTGGGCAGCATCGGCGTTGCCTTCGCTCCATTTGAAGATGCCGAAAAAAAGAATTACCGGGAACAGGTCGAACAGGAACTTCATGTGTGTTTTTGCTTTCAGTCAGGATAAATGGTGGTCAGCGCGCGCATCAGCCGGCGGGATCAAAACGCAGCGACGCCGAATTGATGCAGTAGCGCAGGCCGGTTGGCGGCGGGCCGTCGGGAAATACGTGGCCGAGATGGGCGTCGCACACCTTGCATAAAATTTCAGTGCGCATCATGCCATGGCTGCGGTCGATGCGCTCTTCGACGTTGTCGGGATCGATCGCCTTGAAATAGCTCGGCCAGCCGCAGCCGGAATCGAACTTGGCGTCCGATTCGAACAGGGGCGTATTGCAGCACACGCAGGTATAGACGCCATGCTCGTGATGATCCCAGAACTTGCCGGTGAACGCCCGTTCGGTGGCGGCGTGGCGGGTTACCTCGTATTCCATCGGTTCCAGCGCGGCGCGCCATTCGGCGTCGGTTTTGATGACTTTGCTGCTCATAGCGTTTTAATCCAATCTAGGACGAACAACTGACTTCCAGCCCGCGCGCCCAGTCAGGAGGCAATTCGGCGTACCGGGCATGTTGCGGCTGTTCGTCAAACGGGTTTTCAAGAATCTGCTGCAGTTTCCTGACTTCCGAGAAGTCTTTCTCCTGCGCTCGTTCGATAGCGGTTTGCGCCAAATAGTTTCGTAATACATATTTGGGGTTGCTTGCATCCATGGCAAGCTTGCGGCTCCGGTCCTGGCTGTTTTCCAGTTTCAGGCGCGCCCGGTATTGTAACGCCCAGGCGTCAAATGCCGCACGGTCGATAAACAGGTCGCGCAGGGCTGCATCGCCGTCGCTGCCGTCCAGGCGCAGATTGCCGAGCCGGCGGAAAAACAGGGTGAAATCGACGTGGCTGCCCTGCATCAGGGCAAACATGGCGTCCAGCAATTTATCGTCGTCAGGCTGGCGCGACGCCAGGCCCAGCTTGGCATGCAGCAATTCATCCAGCTTGGCGCCGTATATCGCCTGGTAGTCGCCCAGCGCAGCTTCGGTTTCCTCGACGCTGCCGATCAGCGGCAACAGCGCCTGGCCCAGCGCAAAGCAGTTCCAGTGGCCGATCTGCGGCTGCTTGTCATAGGCGTAGCGGCCTTGCTGGTCGGTATGGTTGCAGATATGGCGAGGGTCGTAGGCTTCCATGAAGCCGAACGGGCCGTAATCCAGGGTCAGGCCGAGGATCGACATGTTGTCGGTATTCATCACGCCGTGCATGAAGCCGACTGCCTGCCATTGCGCCATCAGCTGCGCGGTGCGGCGTGTCACTTCGGCCAGCAACGCCTGGTATGGATTGCTTGCCGCCTGCAATTCCGGGTAAAAACCGGCGATCACATAGTCGGCCAGGGTTTTCAGTTCCTCGCGGCGGTTGTTGTAATACCAGTGCTCGAACGAACCGAAGCGCACGAAGCTGGGCGCCATGCGCGTCACGACGGCGGTGGTTTCGGGCCGTTCCCGCATCGCCAGCTGGTCGGAACCGATCACCGACAAGGCGCGCGAAGTAGGGATGCCCAGCGCCGCCATGGCTTCCGAGCACAGGTATTCGCGGATCGACGAGCGCAGCACGGCGCGGCCGTCGCCCATGCGCGAATAGGGCGTTGCGCCGGATCCTTTGAGCTGCAGCTCCAGCCGCCCGCCGTCGCTGGCGGCGACGTCGCCCAGCAGGATGGCGCGGCCGTCTCCCAATTGCCCGGCCCAGACGCCGAACTGGTGGCCGGAATACACCGCCGCCAACGACTGCGAATCGGCGGCGGCACGGTTGCCGGAGAACGTCTGGATGAAGTCCTCGCTGGCGCATTCCGGCGGCGCCAGTCCGATCAGCTGCGCGGCTTGTTCGCTGGCGGCGACCAGGTAGGGCGCGGGCAGCGGCGTCGGCGCAAGCCGTGTGTAAAAGGCAGCGGGCAGGCTGGCAAATGCGTTGGCGAAGCGTAGATGCTCGAATCCGGTCGCTTCGGGGAAAGCCAGGCGGTTGTTCATGACTGCATTGATCCTGATGGCAAGAAGGGAAACTCCAAGTATCTCACGGCGGCCGCCTGTCGTTTTTATTCGGCCGAAGTGAAGGCTTTGGCTGCCAAGGTCCTGGCATGATCGCGGATGTCGATTTGCCACGGCTCGCTCAATTCCTCGAAACGCAGCTGGTCGCCGGCAAAAAAGGCGCGCGTCGCTTCTTCAAAATTGGCCTGGTTGCCGGCCATGGCTGACATGAAACGGTAGGCGGATTCTTGCGCCTTGCGTACTTGGTCGCGTTCTTCGCCGCGGCGTTTCGCGTCCTCGACCAGCTTGCGCAGCGCCACCGAAGCGCCGCCCGGCTGCTGGTTGAGCCAGGCCCAGTGACGCGGCAGCAGGGTGACCTCGCGGCCGACGACGCCCAGTTTCGGACGTCCCGGGCCGCGCGCCGTTTCCTGCGCGTCGGCGCTTGTTTCTGCTGCCGCGGCGACGGCTTCCGTCGCGGACAGGCGCTGCAATACCTGCTCGGCGCTGCCGCGGAAATCGATTTCGACCTGTTCGCTGGTGACGCCGTCGAAGATCAAGACACTTGCCGAGTCGTTCCGGTCGATCAGTTCTTTTACTTTCAGCGCCACCAGCTCCAGCTGGCCGGAAGCGATGCGGTTGGCGCCGGCAAAGGCGATAACCTGGTGCGGGGTAATCTGGTTCATCGGATTCTCGTGATCTGTTTAGGTGAGCGAATATTACCCAGGTTTAATTGGGAGGTCAATATTACCTTGGTAAAAATATTCAGCCGACATTAACCATGGCTGGCAAACCGGTAGAATGCCGGACTGCCTGTCATTACCGTCTCTCACCATCCTGCGCAATGGAATTTACCCTCATTACTTTGCTCAACGGCCTCAGCTACGGCTTGCTGCTGTTCCTGCTGTCGTCGGGGCTGACGCTGATTTTCAGCATGCTGGGCGTGCTGAATTTCGCCCATGCGAGTTTTTACATGCTGGGCGCGTATTTCGCCTATGGGATCAGCGTCAAGCTGGGCTTCTGGCCGGCGCTGCTGCTGGCGCCGCTGCTGACCGGCCTGCTGGGGGCGCTGGTCGAGCGCTTCGGACTGCGCCATGTGCGGCGCCATGGACAGGTGGCGGAGCTGCTATTTACTTTCGGCCTGTCCTACCTGGTCGTCGAACTGGTGCAGCTGGCCTGGGGTAAAGCGGCGCTGCCGTATGCGATTCCGGCGCAGCTGGATGGTCCGTTGTTTACGTTTTATTCCACCACGTTTCCCATCTACCGCGGCTTCATGATGCTGCTGGCGTTGCTGGTGCTGCTGGCAGCGGCCTGGCTGCTGAAGCGTTCGCGCATCGGCCTGCTGGTCCAGGCGGCGCTGACGCATCCGCAGATGGTGGAAGCGCTCGGGCATAACGTGCCGCGCATTTTCACGCTGGTGTTTGCAGCCGGCTGCGGCCTGGCTGGATTGGCGGGCGTGGTCGGCGGCAATGCCTTTGTCACCGAGCCGGGCATGGCGGCCGGGGTCGGCAGCATCATTTTCGTGGTGGTGGTGGTCGGCGGCCTCGGTTCGCTGCGCGGGGCGTTCATGGCCTCGCTGCTGATCGGGATCCTGCAGACGTACGCGGTGGCGCTGGATGTGTCCCTGGCCAGCGCCCTGGTGCATTGGGGCCTGGCGCTCGATCCCGGCGCCGCGGCCTATCCGCTGCTGCAACTGACGCTGGCCCAGCTGGCGCCGGTGTTGCCGTACCTGCTGCTGGTGCTGGTCATGCTGCTGCGCCCGCGCGGCTTGTCCGGGGTGCGCGACTGATGGACACGCGCTTGGCACGAAAATGGGCCTGGATGGCGTTTGCACTGGCGCTGCTGGCCGCGCCCTGGGTGTTCCGGCAAAGCGCCGCGCTGTCGCTGCTGTCGCAATGCGGCAGCATGATGATCCTGGCGCTTTCCTACAACATGCTGCTCGGGCAGGCCGGCATGCTGTCGTTCGGACACGCCATGTATTCAGGCCTGGCCGCTTTTGCCGCCGTGCACGTGATGAACCGATGGGCTGGCGGCAGTCCTGCCGCGCTGGTGCTGGTGCCGCTGGCCGGCGGCTGCGCCGGTTTGCTGTGCGGCGCTGTCTTCGGTTTTGTCACTACCCGTAAGGCAGGCACGGCCTTGTCCATGATCAGCCTGGCGCTGGCTGAACTGGTAGCGGCCGGCGCCTTGATGCTGCCGGGATGGTTCGGCGGCGAGAGCGGGATCAGCACCGATCGCGTGCTCGGCGCGCCGCTGCTGGGCATCGACTTTGCTTCGCAGCTGCAGGTGTATTACCTGATCGCTTTCTGGCTGTTCGTATCCGCCGCCGCCATGTACGGGCTGACGCGCACGCCGCTGGGCCGCATCGCCAACGCCGTGCGCGACAATCCCGAACGGGCGGCATTCATCGGCCACGATCCGCGCCGCGTGCGTTACCTGATGTTCATGCTGTCGGCGTTTTTCGCCGGCATCGGCGGTGCGCTGACGGCCATCAATTTTGAAATCGCCAGCGCCGAAAACCTGGGTTTGCTGCGTTCGGCGCAAATCCTGTTGTTTACCTTTATCGGCGGCATCGGCTATTTCTTCGGGCCGATGTTAGGCGCGCTGGCCGGCGTGCTGTTCTCTGCCTTGTCGGCCTACACGCGAGGCTGGCAGCTGTATCTTGGCCTGCTGTTTGTGATCGTCGTGCTGTTTGCGCCCGGCGGCATCGCCGGCGTCCTGGCGAAAACGCTGTCGCTGCGGCGGCGGCCGGCGCTGCCGTTCCTGCTGCGTTCGGCCGGCTGGCTGCTGCTGGCAGCCGGCTCAGTGCTCTTGATTGAAATGCTGTACCGACGGGCGGGCGGCCTATGAGAGTGAATGAGATGCCGGTCATCCTGGAGCTGCGCAAGCTGCACAAACAATTTGGCAATGCGCAGATCATCCGCGGCGCGGACCTGCAGCTGAGGCAGGGTGAACGGCTGGCGCTGATCGGCCCCAACGGCGCCGGAAAATCGACCCTGTTCAACCTGGTCTCGGGCCGTACCGCCGCCAGCAGCGGCGAGATCCTGCTGCACGGACGGGACATAAGCGGCCTCAGTCCGTTCCAGGTCAACCGGCTTGGCCTGGCGCGCAGTTTCCAGATCACCAATATATTTCCGCGGCTGAGCGTCCGTGAAAACCTGCGCGCCGCGGTGCTGTCGGCGCATGGCTACCGTCATGTCTTCTGGCGCCGCTTGTCGGCCCTGCGCGCGGTCAGCCGGCGTACCGAAGAAGTGCTGCGGCAATGCGGCTTGCAAGCCGAGTGCGACACCCTCGGCGGCGACCTCAGCTATGCCGCCCAGCGCGCGCTGGAAATCGGCATCACGATTGCCGGCGATGCCGGCCTGATCCTGCTGGACGAACCCACCGCCGGCATGAGCCGAGACGAATCGGCCGCCGCCGCCGAGCTGATCCGCAGCGTCAGCGCCGGCAAGACCTTGCTGATGATCGAGCACGACATGGATGTGGTGTTCGGGCTGGTGGACCGGATCGCGGTGCTGGTCGAGGGGCGGATTATCGCCTGCGATACGCCGGCGGCCATCCGCGGCAACCGCGCGGTGCAGGCCGCTTACCTGGGGCATGCGGAGGCGGCGCCATGACGGCCCGGCTTGAAGTGCGCGGCTTGCACGCTTTCTACGGTCAAAGCCATGTCTTGCACGGCGTCGACCTGGATGTCGGGCCAGGCGAGATCGTCAGCCTGCTGGGCCGCAACGGCGCCGGCCGTTCTTCAACCCTGAAAGCGGTCATGGGCATGCTGCGCAGCAGCGGCTCGGTGCGCTTCAACGGGATCGAGCTGAACGGCTTGAAAACTTTCCAGATTGCCCGCCAGGGCCTGGCTTACGTGCCGGAAGAACGTGCCGTGTTTCCGACGCTGACGGTGGCGCAGAACCTGCTCCTGGGCCAGCAGCGCGAGCGGGTAGCGATGGACGACATGTGGCGGCTGATGCCGCAGCTGGTGGCGCGCAAGCATGTCGCCGCGGGTTTGCTGTCCGGCGGCGAACAGCAGATGCTCAGCCTGTGCCGCAGCCTGATGGGCAAGCCGCGGCTGGTCATGGTGGACGAGCCGACCGAGGGCCTGGCGCCGCACATGGTGCAATCGGTGGCGCAGCATCTGCTGGCGTTGCGGGCGCAAGGGCTGGGTGTGTTGCTGGTCGAGCAGAAGCTTGGCATCGCACTGGACATATCCGACCGTGTGCTGGTGATGGGGCATGGACGGATTGTATTTGCCGGCACGCCGGATGAATTGCGCGCCAATCCTGAGGTGCGGCAGAAATGGCTGGAAGTTTAAGTTACCAGTAGTCTTCGGTCACGAATTGTCCCGGCACCGCGCGCCTGCACGGACGCAAACCGCGCTGGTAGAGCATGTCGCGGGTTGCCGTGATCATTTCCGGATTGCCGCACATCATGATGCGCGATTTTTCTACCGTGATGTCCAGGCCGGCCGCCGCTTCCAGCTCGCCGCTGGTGAGCAGGGCGGTAATGCGGCCCTGGAGGTTGCCGGGAGTGGCTGTTTGCTGGTCGCGCGTGGTCGAGCGTAGCAGTTGCAGCCTGGCGCCGCCGGCAGCCAGTTCCGGCCGTTGCGGCAGGGCCGACAGCAGTTCCTGGTACGCCAGTTCCTCGGTGTTTCTTACGCAATGCACCAGGACCAGGTTGCGGAATTTCTTCCATACCGCGGGATCCTGCAGGATCGAGATGAATGGGCCGAGGCCGGTGCCGGTGGCCAGCATCCATAAATCCTCGCCATCCACAAAACGGTCCACGGTCATGAAGCCATAGCTGAATTTTTCCACCAGGATCGGATAACCCGGCTTCAGCCCTTTCAACTGTTCGGTAAACAAGCCGCCGGGGACTTGCACCAGGAAATATTCCAGTTCGTCTTCGGTGGCCGCCGAAGTCACCGAGTAGGCGCGCCACAGCGTTTCTGCGCCGGCGGTCACGCCCAGCCGGGCAAACTGTCCCGGCGTGAACCGGTAGCCGGCCGGGCGCGTGGTGCGGAACGACAGCAGCTTTTCGGTCCAGTAATGCACGCTGGTGACGGTCTCGGTGCTGGCTTTGAGCTGGGAAACCGGGGTTTTCGGTGGCGTGCTGCTCATGGCAGGGGTTCCTGTAGTTGTCCGCCGCCGCGCACCGCGCCAGAGGCGGCGGGCGGGTTCAGGCGCAAGGCCTGGCGCACGGTGAAGAAGGCCAGCAGCGGCGCCGCTGCGAAACAGATGAACAGCCATTGTGCCGCATTTGCGGCGCCGGGCAAACCGCCCGGGTCGGCCAGTCCCGCCAGCGAGGTCACCATGCCGGCCAGGGCGGCGCCGATGGCGGTGGCAAACAGCTGCACGGTGGTCAGCGAATAGGCCGCCAGGTTGCCTTCATCCGATGGCGCGCTGCTCAATATCTTTGCCATCAGGTGCGGCATGCCCATGCCTATGCCGAAACCGACCAGCACCAGCGCGATGCACAAGGGCAGCAGGCCATAGTCGTCCAGCGCGGCGGCCGACGGCAGCATGAACGACAGCGCCAGCAATGCCGCGATCACCACCAGCGGTCCGGCTTTCATGACAAATTTCGCGCGCGCGCCGCTATAGCTGGAGAACAGCAAGGCCGCCAGGGTCCAGCCGCAAGACATGATGCCGGTCAGGTAGCCGGCCAGCAGCGGCGAATGGCCCTGTATCACCTGCAGGAAATACGGCACGTAGATTTCAGTGGTCAGTCCCAGGATCATCAGGATCATGGTGGCGTACAGGGCGCCGATGCGGCTGCGCAAGGAAAATGCGCCGGTCGGCAGCAAACGTGTGCCGCCGCGCCGTTCCAGCCAGGCGATCAGTCCGACCAGGGCAATGCCGAGCAGGATGCCGCCGATATTCAATACGGCGCTGCTGAACAGGCTGGCCGCCGACACCGACAGCACCGCCGCCGCCAGCAGCAATATCTTGGCGAGCGGGGTGCTGTTCGTTTTTTCTTCCGGCGCCGTTTGCGCCGGGACTGTCAGCGTGAACTGCACCAGCAGCGCGAGTATGGCCGCTGCTGGCAACAGCGACCAGAACGCGCCGCGCCAGCTGCCGGCCTGTGCAAACATGCCGCCGATGGCGGGGCCCGACAGGGTCGAAATGCCCCACATGCCTGACATCAATGCCATGGCGCGCGACCACAAGGGCGGCGCAAACACCACCCGGATCATGGCGTAAGACAGCGCCACCAGCACGCCGCCGCCGAATCCCTGCACGGTGCGCGCCAGCAGCAGCCACACCATGTGCGGCGCCAGCGCGCAGCCGGCGGAACCCAGCGAAAACACCAGCAGCGCCAGCAGGCAGGCGGGACGGTAGCCGATCCATTCGACCAGCCGCGAAGCCAGGCCGGCGGCGATGATCGACGCTACCACGAACAAAGAAGTGGCCCAGGCATAGTATTCCAGGCCGCCGATATCCTTGACTACCGACGGCAGGATGGTGGTGACGATATAGACATTGGTGGCATGCATGCCGATGCCGCCGGCCAGCGTGACGGAGCGTAAGGCGTTGCGCCCTGACAGCAGGTCTGCCCAGCTGGCAGAGGGGGCGTCAGGCAAAGTAGAGGTAACTGACATGAATCGGTATGTCCTGTGTGCTGCGTGCTAATGGGAATTTTACTGCGGGGATCAGAATCCGCCGGTAAATTGATATCGTGAGCCTGGGTGCCACAAGGTAACGGAAGTCGCTACCGCTTGCCGCACCCAGGTACGGCGCGACAGCAGCAGGCATGGTTCGCCGGCTTCCATCTGCAGCAGCTTGCGCACCGCGGTTTCCGGTATCTTGGATTCGATGCTGTATTCGGCTTTGTCGAGCGGCGCGATCTGCACCATGTAGTGGTTCGGCGTGATGCGGTGGAAATCCTGCTGCAGGTAGTCAGGGAACAGCAGCGGATTGGTGTAGCGGTCCTCCAGCTGGATCGGGATGTCGTCGGCAAAATGCACGATCACCGAATGAAACGCCGGGCCGCTTTCCAGTCCCAGCGCCTTCAATGCCACCGGCGCATTGCTGGCTTCCAGCGTCAGCACCTGGCTGCGGTAGCGGTGGCCGCGTGCCACCAGTTCATCGTCGATGCTGTGTATCTCCACCAGGGTCGACTGGTATTTGTCAGGCGCGACGTAAGTGCCCGAACCCTGGATCCGCACCAGCAGCTGGTTGTCGGTCAGTTCACGCAGGGCGCGGTTGACCGTCATGCGCGACAGGCTGAATTGCAGCATCAGTTCGCGCTCGGAAGGGATCAGGTCGCCCGGCTTCCATTCGCCGCTGCGGATCTGCTGCAAGACGTGGTCCTTGACCTGTTGAAATGCGGGGACTGCTTTGTTGTTTGATGCGCCATGCATGTGCAGGCTCCTACTCAAGAAATTCATCACGGATACTACATCAGTTGCTAACAGAACTCATTTCCCCCATATCCGTGAGTGCGAACGGACTATTTGGGCGTATTGCTGCGTTGCGCCGCTTGCCAAGGGAACCACCCTTGGCTGCGCGACGCGCCTTGCACTACTTCCCAAATAGCCGCGTTCGCACTCACGGATATGGGGGAAAGTGAGTTCTTTGCCAAGTATGCAAGTTCAAGTGGCCTTGAAGTCAACAAAAATTTTTACTCGCTTGCATAAATTCGGTTGACTAAGTTGTATAGGCATTATATTTTACTGGACTATACAACTTGCTGTTTTGTTTTTCAGCGATCTTAATGATAAAGATCGGCGCCGCCACTTTAAGGAGATGAGTCAACATGAGCACAATGAGCACAAACGCCGACCCACGGCGCGACCCCAGCCGCACCATCCGCGCCCCGCGCGGCACAACCCTGACCGCCAAGAGCTGGCTGACCGAAGCGCCGCTGCGCATGCTGATGAACAATCTCGACCCGGAAGTGGCCGAACGGCCGAACGACCTGGTGGTCTACGGCGGCATCGGCCGCGCCGCGCGCGACTGGGCCTGTTTCGACAAGATCGTCGAGGCGCTCACCAAGCTGGAAGACGACCAGACCCTGCTGATCCAGTCCGGCAAGCCGGTCGGCGTATTCCAGACCCATGCCGATGCGCCGCGGGTGCTGCTGGCCAATTCCAACCTGGTGCCGAAATGGGCCAACTGGGAACACTTCAACGAACTCGACCGCAAGGGCCTGTTCATGTACGGCCAGATGACCGCCGGCAGCTGGATCTACATCGGCAGCCAGGGCATCGTGCAAGGCACGTTTGAAACCTTTGCCGAAGCAGGGCGCCAGCATTTCGGCGGCGACCTGTCCGGGCGCTGGATCCTGACCGCCGGCCTGGGCGGCATGGGCGGCGCGCAGCCGCTGGCGGCAACCCTGGCCGGCGCCGCCTCGCTGACCATCGAATGCAAGCAGTCCAGCATCGATTTCCGCCTGCGCACGCGTTATCTCGACAAGCAGGCCAAGGACCTGGACGATGCGCTGGAACTGATCAAATACCATACCGGACGCAAGGAAGCGATTTCCATCGGGCTGCTCGGCAACGCCGCGGAAGTCCTGCCTGAGCTGGTCAGGCGCGCCAAGGCCGGCGGCATCAAGCCTGACCTGGTGACCGACCAGACTTCCGCGCATGACCTGATCAACGGTTACCTGCCGACAGGCTGGAGCGTCGAGCAGTGGGTGGCAGCGCAGCACGATCCGTCGCAGCAAGCGCGGCTGACCGCCGATGCCGCAAAGTCATGCGCGCAGCACGTGCAAGCCATGCTGGATTTCCATGGGATGGGCATCAAGACCGTCGACTACGGCAACAACATCCGCCAGGTAGCGTTCGACCAGGGCGTCAAGAACGCCTTCGATTTTCCCGGCTTCGTGCCGGCCTATATCCGGCCGCTGTTTTGCGAAGGCAAGGGGCCGTTCCGCTGGGTCGCCCTGTCCGGCGACCCGGAAGATATCTACAAGACCGACGCCAAGATCAAGGAGCTGTTCCCGCAAAACAAGCATGTGCACCGCTGGCTGGACATGGCGCGCGAGCGCATTGCGTTCCAGGGCTTGCCGGCGCGGATCTGCTGGCTCGGCTTGGGAGAGCGCCATATCGCAGGCCTTGCCTTCAACGAAATGGTGCGCACCGGCGAACTGAAGGCGCCGATCGTGATCGGCCGCGACCACCTCGATACCGGTTCGGTCGCCAGCCCGAACCGTGAAACCGAAAGCATGAAAGACGGCACCGATGCGGTTTCCGACTGGCCCTTGCTGAACGCCTTGCTGAACACGTCCGGCGGCGCTACCTGGGTTTCGCTGCATCACGGCGGCGGGGTAGGCATGGGCTACTCGCAGCATGCCGGCATGGTGATCGTCGCCGACGGCACCGAAGCCGCCGCCAAGCGCCTGGCGCGGGTGCTGGTCAACGATTGCGCCTCCGGCGTGATGCGCCATGCCGACGCCGGCTACGAAGCGGCGATCGAGTGCGCCAAGCGCCATAACCTGAACCTGCCGATGATCAACCGTTAACAGGCCCTAGGCTAATTTGAAAGAAATGACCATGAAAACACCGTTGACTCTGCAACCAGGAAAAATGTCTTTGGCAGAGATCCGCCGCATCTGGGCCGAAGCCGTGCCGCTGGCATTGCCGCCTGCCGCTTATGACGCCATCAATGCTTCCGCCGCCACCGTCGCCAGGATCGTCGAACGCGGCGATGCCGCCTACGGCATCAATACCGGCTTCGGCAAGCTGGCCAAGACCCGCATCCCGGACGAACAGCTGGAACTGCTGCAGCGCAACCTGATCCTGTCGCACTCGGTCGGCACCGGCGACCTGATCGACGATGCCGCGGTGCGCCTGATCCTGGCCATGAAGATCGGCAGCCTGGCGCGCGGCTATTCCGGCATCCGGGCGCAGGTGATCGATACCCTGCTGGCGATCTACAACGCCGGCATCATGCCTTGTATCCCGGTCAAAGGTTCGGTCGGCGCCTCGGGCGACCTGGCGCCCTTGTCGCACATGACCCTGGCGATACTCGGTGAAGGCCAGGTGCGGGTCGACGGCAAGCTGGTCGAGGCCAAGGAAGCGCTGGCGCGGGCCGGCATCGCGCCTATCGTGCTGGCGGCCAAGGAAGGACTGGCGCTGATCAACGGCACCCAGGTGTCTACCGCCTTGACCTTGAACGGCCTGTTCCTGGCGGAACGCGTGCTGGAAGCCGCCACGGTAACCGGAGCATTGGCGGTCGACGCCGCCCGCGGCAGCGATGCGCCGTTCGACCCGCGCGTGCATGAAGTGCGCGGCCAGCCGGGGCAGATCGCCACCGCCAAGATTTACCGCCAACTGCTGAACGGCAGCGCGATCCGCCAATCGCACCTGGTCAACGACGAACGGGTGCAGGATCCCTACAGCTTGCGTTGCCAGCCGCAGGTGATGGGCGCCTGCGTCGACCTGATCGGCAATGCGGCGCGCACCTTGCTGATCGAAGCCAATGCCGTGACCGACAATCCGCTGATTTACGCCGAGCATGACGAGGTGATATCCGGCGGCAATTTCCACGCCGAGCCGGTGGCTTTCGCAGCCGACACGCTGGCCCTGGCGATTGCCGAAATAGGCGCCTTGTCGGAGCGCCGCATCGCGCTGCTGATCGATTCTTCCCTGTCCGGTTTGCCGCCGTTCCTGGTGCAGTCGTCCGGCCTCAATTCCGGTTTCATGATCGCCCACGTCACCGCTGCAGCGCTGGCGTCCGAGAACAAGTCGCTGGCGCATCCGGCCAGCGTCGACAGCCTGCCGACTTCGGCCAACCAGGAAGACCACGTCAGCATGGCGACTTTCGCCGGCCGCCGCCTGCACGAGATGGCGCACAACACCGCCACCATCGTCGCGATCGAATTGCTGGCGGCGGCGCAGGGCGTCGATTGCCACCTGCCCCTGACCACCTCGCCGCTGCTGGATGAAGTGCAGCAGCGTTTGCGCAAGCAGGTGGCGTTCTACGATAAGGACCGTTTCTTCGCGCCGGATATCGAAGCCGCCAAGCAGCTGGTGCTGCAAGGCGCGGTCAGCGGCAGCTGCCATGCCTTGTTTGCCGGCCTGTACGGCCAGTAACATGCGTTTGCTCAAGTTCGAAGAGCTGCAGGCTACGCCCTGGAAAAACGGCGGCGGCGTCACGCGCGAGCTGTACGGTTATCCGGCAGGAGCCTCGTTCGATGCATTTTTGTGGCGGGTGAGCATTGCCGATGTCAGCCAGTCCGACGCCTTTTCCAGTTTCCCGGGAGTCGACCGGGTGATCATGTTGCTGGAGGGGGACGGCATGCAGCTGCGCTCGGCCGGCGGTGGGGCGGCCTTGTTGACGCCTTTGCAACCGCACCGTTTCCGCGGCGAAGAGCAGGTCGACGCACAGCTGGCAGGCGGTGCCTGCCAGGATTTCAACCTGATGCTGCGGCGCGGGGCGGCTAGCGGCACAGTCGATGTCTGGCATGCCGACCAGGACCTGGCGCAGGACGCCAGCCTGCTGTTTTGCGTGCAAGGCCGCTGGGACGTGCTGACCGATAATGGCGAACAGGCAACGCTGGAGCCGCGCCAGGCCCTGGTCTTTGACGAACAGCCAGGACGGCTGGCGTTGCGTTCGCTGCAGGCCGGCAGTATCGTTATCAGTGTCAGCATCAACCTGCTATAGGAAAACCAGCATGCCGCAGAGTCAAGTTGAAGCAGCCCGGTTGGCCGACGGCGTCTGGCGCCAGGCCAGGATTGCGCCGTCCGGCAACCCCGGCCAAGTCATCCTGGATGGCGCCATGGTGGTGCGCGACGGCCTGGTCGCCTGGATCGGCAGCGAGGCTGAACTGCCTGCAGAATTCAGGCAAGCGGGCCTGGCGCAGCACGATGTGGGCAAGCGCTGGATCACGCCCGGCCTGATCGACTGCCACACCCACCTGGTATACGGCGGCAACCGCGCCGACGAATTCGCCATGCGCCTGGCCGGCGCCAGTTATGAAGAAATCGCCAGGAGCGGCGGCGGCATTGTATCGACCGTGCGCGCGACCCGCGCAGCCAGTGAAGACAGCCTGTTCCGGCAATCGGCGCGGCGCCTGGAAGCCTTGCTGGCGGAAGGCGTGACCACGATTGAAATCAAATCCGGCTACGGCCTCGACCTGCAGACCGAACGCAAGATGCTGCGGGTGGCGCGGCGCCTGGGCGAGTCTTATCCGGTCACCGTCTACACCACGTTTCTTGGCGCCCACGCCTTGCCGCCCGAATACAAGGACCGCGCCGACGCGTACATCAGGCTGGTCTGCGACCAGATGCTGCCGGCCTTGCATGCGGAAGGACTGGTCGACGCGGTCGATGTGTTTTGCGAGAACATCGGCTTTTCCGTAGCGCAGAGCGAACAGGTGTTTATCGCAGCCGGCAAGCTTGGCCTGCCGGTGAAGATGCACGCCGACCAGCTGTCGAATATCGGCGCCACCCAGCTGGCGACACGTTACAAGGCGCTGTCGGTTGACCATCTGGAGCACCTGAGCGAAGCGGATGTGGCGGCGATGCAGGAAAGCGGAACGGTCGCCGTGCTGCTGCCCGGCGCCTATTACTTCATCCGCGAAACAAAACAGCCGCCGCTGGAACTGCTGCGGCGCTACCGGATTCCGGTGGCGGTTTCCACCGACAGCAATCCGGGTACTTCACCCAGCACTTCCTTGCTGCTCATGCTGAACATGTCTTGCACCTTGTTCAGGATGACGACCGCGGAAGCCCTGATGGGGGTGACCGGCAACGCCGCGCTCGCGCTCGGCAAGGCGGATCGGCATGGCTTGCTGGCGGCGGGACGCGCTGCCGACTTTGTAGTCTGGTCGGTGGAGTCGCTGGCGGAGCTGGCCTATTGGTCGGGTCTCAATCCCTGTAGCGCGATAGTGCGCGGCGGCCGTTTCGCTGCGGTATCGCAAAACGAAATATCATGAGGAAAATATCATGAAGCAGCTGATCGCAGACCGTGCCCTGTTGCCGGGAGGCTGGCGCAACAACGTCCTGCTGGAGTGGGACGACCATGGCATCCTGACCCGCGTCAGCCCTGATTCCGATGCCGCCGCCGTAGCTGTCGCCGGCACGGTGTTGCCAGGCATCGCCAACCTGCATTCACATGCATTCCAGCGAGCGATGGCCGGGCTGACCGAATACCGCAGCGATCCGAAAGACAGTTTCTGGAGCTGGCGCACCCTGATGTACAAGTTTGCCGGCAAGCTGTCGCCTGCCGACCTGAAGGCGATTGCGCTCCAGCTGTATATCGAGATGCTGCAGGCCGGTTATACCTCGGTCTGCGAATTCCACTACCTGCATCACGATGCGGACGGCAAGCCTTACGCCGACCCGGCCGAAAACATGGTGTGCCTGATCGAAGCGGCGCAGGAAGCGGGCATCGGCCTGACCTTGCTGCCGGTGATGTACCAGTACAGCGGCTTCGGCGCCCAGGCGCCGCACGCCGGGCAAGCGCGTTTTATCAATTCGCCGGAGTGGATCATCGGCGCCTTGCAAGCCCTGCAGGCGGCGCACCCGCAGCATGCCGGCCTGCGCTACGGCGTCGCTCCCCATTCCTTGCGCGCGGTGTCGCCGCAATCGCTGCAGCAGCTGCTGACGCTGCTCAGGCAATGGGATGCGCAGGCGCCGGTGCATATCCACATTGCGGAACAAGAGAAAGAGGTCGAGGACTGTGTCGCCGCGCTGGGTGCGCGGCCGGTGGCCTGGCTGCTGGAGCATGCCGAGGTCGACCGCCGCTGGTGCCTGGTGCACGCTACCCACATGACTACCGCCGAAACCGAAAAGCTGGCGCGCAGCGGCGCCGTCGCCGGCATTTGCCCGACGACCGAAGCCAACCTGGGCGACGGCATTTTCAACGGCGTAGCCTATGCCGGCGCGCAAGGTGCGTGGGGCATCGGCTCTGATAGCCATATCAGCACCAGCGTCAGCGAAGAATTGCGGTTGTATGAATACAGCCAGCGCCTGCTGCACCGCCAGCGCAACATGCTGGCCGGCGGCGAGGGTGCTTCCGTCGGCGGCTATCTGTACCGGCAAGCCTTGCGCGGCGGCGCGATCGCCAGCGGCCGCCAGGTGGCCGGCCTGGAAACCGGACAGCGCGCCGACCTGCTGGTGCTGGATCCGCAGCATGCCGACCTGGGCGGCAAACACGGCGACCAATTGCTCGACAGTTTCGTGTTTTGCCAGCACGGCCAAACGCCGGTGCGCGACGTCATGGCCGGCGGCCATTGGGTGGTCCGCGACCACAAGCACGGCCGGCAGGAGCAGAGCGCCGCGGCTTATGCGCGTACCATGAAGAAATTGCTGGATTAAGAATAGTTAAGGAAAGCTGATGAACCCGCCTGTAGAAAAATTCCTGTTCCGTCGCGGCAGGCTGCCGCTGCTGGTGTCGATGCCGCATGCGGGCGAGCACATCCCGCCGGCCATCGCCGCGGACATGAGCGCCGCGGCGCTGGAGATTGCCGATACCGACTGGCACATGCCAAGGTTGTACAGCTTCCTGGAGGAGCTAGGCGCTTCGGTCCTGGTGGCGACCCATTCGCGTTACGTGATTGACCTGAACCGGCCCGAGGACAACGTCAACCTCTATCCGGGGCAGGATACGACCGGGCTGTGCCCGCTGGACACCTTCCACAAGCAAGCCCTGTATCAAGCCGGGAAAGATCCGGGCGAGGCGGAAATACAGCGCCGCATCACGCAGTACTGGCGCCCTTACCACCAGCAGCTGGAGCAGGAACTGCAGCGCATGCGCGCCGAGCACGGCGTGGCGATGCTGTGGGACGCGCATTCCATCGCATCGGTGGTGCCGCGCTTTTTCGAAGGGCGCTTGCCCGACCTGAACCTGGGCACCGGCGCCGGCAGTTCGTGCGCGCCGGAACTGACACAGCAATTGCAGGCGGTCGCCGCCCAGGCTGCCGAGGCGGGTTACAGCCATGCAGTGAACGGCCGCTTCAAGGGCGGCCACATTACCCGCCATTACGGCAAGCCGGAGCAGAACATCCATGCGGTGCAGCTGGAGCAGGCGCAGCTGACCTATATGGAAGAACAGCTGCCGTTTGCTTTCGACGAACAGCGCGCGGCGCTGGTGCGGCCGGTTTTGCAGCGTTTCATGGACGTGATGCTGGCCTGGGCCAAAGATCACGCCTCGGACTGAACCCTCATAGCCAGTAACCGAGCGAGCGCGCGGCCCATTCCTTGATGTGTGCGGACAGCGGCCGCTGCTGCCATTGTTCCAGCGTGATTTGCTGCGAGCCGCGGATGTCTTCGCGGAAGGCTTTTTCCATTTCGCGGCCGAACTGTTCGTCGATGACGATCACGTTGGCTTCATAGTTGTGGAGGAAACTGCGGATATCCAGGTTGGCGGAACCGACGGTAGACCAGCTGCCGTCGATCACGGCGGTCTTGGCGTGCAGCACCGCGACCTGCAGCTGGTAGATGTGGATGCCGGCGCTCAGCAGCTGCGTATAAAACGACTGGCCGGCATGGAACATCAGGCCGATATCGGTCACGCCGGGCAGGATCAGGGTAACGTCGACGCCGCGTTTGGCGGCGGCGACCAGCGCGTCCACCAGCTGGCGGTCGGGAGTGAAGTAGGGCGTGGTGATGTGTATGCTTTTGCGCGCTTGCTGGATCGCCAGGATATAGGCTTTGTAAAGGCTGTAGTCGCTGTCGGGCTGGGTGCTCAGCACATGCACCGTCTTGTCGCCGGCGTTGTCCAGTTTCGGAAAATAATCGAGGTCCGGCAAATCTTCAGCATGCTGCGTGCCCCAGGTCTGCAAGAACAGCAATTGCAGCGACGCTACCGCCGGACCTTCTATCTGCAAATGGGTATCGCGCCAGCCTATGGCGCCTGAGTCGGCGCGGCGCCGCGCGCGGAACAGCGAACTGTTGGCGTAGGCGGCGCTGATGTTGACGCCGCCGGTGAAGCCGATCTTGCCGTCCACCACCAGGATCTTGCGGTGATCGCGATGGTTCAGCTGCCAGCGGCCGAAGCGCTTGAGCGGGTTGACGGGGTTGAATTCGACCAGCCTGATGCCGGCGGCGCGCATGCGTTCGAAAAATTCGGTGGGCGTGCCGATGCTGCCGACGCTGTCGTAGATGATGTTGACCTGGACCCCGGCGCGCTGCTTTTCAATCAGCAGGTCGGCAAACTGCAGGCCGAGCTGGTCCTGGTCGAAAATGTAGGTTTCAAAATTGATCGTGCTTTTGGCCTGCTGTATGGCGGCGATCATGGCCGTCATGGTGTCCGGCCCGTCGAACAGCAAAGTGACCTTGTTGCCTTTGACCAGCGGACTGCCGGTCACCGCTTCTTCCATCGCTGCCAGCATGGCGAGCCGGGCCGGGCCGCTTGCCGGGCCGCTGCCGGTTGCGCTTACTTGCGCTACCGAGGCGCTCAGGTTGCTGACGTCGGGCAGCGTCGAGCAGGCCGCTGTCAGGACGCACAGCAGCGCAACGGCGTATCGCAGAAAAAATCCGTGCAGCGGGGGATTCGACATGTCTCAAGACCTTGCGGCGGGTTCAAATATATTGCCGTTCGGATACTACCGTGTTGCGCCGGTTCTTGCTTGGCTAATCACCTTGCGGCGTTCCAGGATTGCAAAGCGGATCATTCCGCAACGTCTGGCCGTTAGTGGACTGTAACTTCGGCTGTTACAGTCCGCTAGGCGGCGGGCTTGTCCTCTTCCATCGGCGCCTGCCGTTTAGGCGGAATGAAAAAATCCTTGGGGCCTTTCCTGAAACGCATGAAGACCGCCTTGGCCAGCGCCAGGCCATGGCGGAAGCGCACCTGGCGCGCACGCAACGCCACGAACAGCGCCAGCGAAAAGCTGACCCAGAGGTTGACCGTGCCGATCGCCAGCACGCCGATGACGGAAACCACAGCGGTTTGCCAGCTCATGTGGTTATCGAGGCCGACCAGGGCGGTGGCGAAATTGGTCGCCGAAAACGTGATGTGGCGGATGTCGATGGGCAGGCCCAGCATGAAACCGATGGTGCCGATGGTCCCGAGCAGGATGCCGAAATAGAAATTCCCCATCAGGCCGCCCAGGTTGCGCTCCAGGTATTCGCCGAAGCGGGCCAGCCGCGGCTGGCCCAGCAGCCTGCGCAGCCAGTGCGCGCGCGCCACCCTTAGCGCCATGTGGGTGTAGAGCGCCTTGTTGTCGTAGTAGCCCGAGATCAGGCCGGCCAGGAACAGGCAGACGCCGGCGATCGCTGCGTGGAACAGCGCCAGGCTGGCAAACGGGTCGATATCGTGCAGCAGGTGCGCCGCCTTGTCAGGCGTCACCAGGTGATGGCCGGACAGCGCCTGGTAGCCGAGCGCGATCAGGTAAGCCACCGGGAAAGCCAGCAGCAGGTTGCCGGCGACCGCAATGAATTGCGTGCGGATCACCTTGACGATCAGTTCGACCAGGCTGTCGAGGTCGATATTGCGGCCGTCGCGGCTCTGCAGGCCGGAAGCGATGCGCGAAGCGGTCATCGCCGGCTGCTTGGTGGCGACCGTGAAATGCAGGACATGGATCAGCATGAAACCGAGCGAATAGTTCATGCTGAATAAAAACGCTTCCACCAGCGGCGCGGCGCGCAGGTACGAGGCCAGGATCTTCAGCAGCGACATGAAGCCGATGACCAGGCCGGCGCCGGAGGCGGAGCGGAACATCGCGGCGTATTCGGAACGGTCTTCGGCGATGTAGTGTTCGCCGGTGCGGCTGGCGTTTTCGGTGACGTTGCGCGCCAGCAGGTTGATATTGTCGGCGAACAGTTCGCGCACCGCGTATTTGCGGTTATGGCCCTCGACCAGTTCCTGGCCAAGCGCCAGCGCCTGGCTGCGCCGGGCGAGTTGCCGGGCTTCGGCCGCGCCGGGATCTGACGGTGCGCCCGCCTGTCCATCCTCGGCCGGGCCGACATCGACCAGGCTCAACAGCTTGCGCAGGCGCGCGGTGCTTTGCTCCAGCCGCACCAGCAGGTAGGTGAGGGAGACGCTGCTGCCCATGCGCAAGGCGTTCTTGCGGATCTTGAGGACGATGGTTTCGCACTGGTCCAGCATCACCGACAGGTGGCGGGCGTCTTCCAGCGGCGGCAATTCGCTCGGATCGAGGGCCGAATCGGCGGCAGCCAGGCGGCGGCGATAGCTGTTCAGGTACAGGTGCAGCTCGACGTTTTGCATCAGGAACGGCGATTCGAATTCGTCGATGCTGGGATAGAGCCGCAGCAGCGCCGGCTCCAGGCCCATGGCGCTGATGCGGTAGGACAGGGTCTGGATCGCTTCCAGCAGTTCGCCCACGGTTTTGTGGCGGTCGATGGCGTCGCTGGCGGCGTTGTTGTCGGCGTCGGTATACGGTGCGGCCTGGCTCAGCAGGTCGAACAGGCTCAGCCAGTCTGCCGCGGGCACGGCATTGATCCACAGGTAATCGGTTTCAACCGGCAGCAGGCGGTCGAGGCAGTCGCGCAGATAGTTTTCATCCAGCGCCGGCGGCAAGATGCGGAACGACAGGCGCTGGAACAGTTCGGTAAAAAAGCCGGCGTTGGGCAGGATGCCGGTGTCGGTGTACAGGCTGATCTGGCGCCGCGTCGAAAACAGCCGCAGGATATAGTGGCGCAGGGCGCTGGCCTGGGCCGGCTCGCCATGCAGCAATTGCACCAGCACCCGCACGTTCTCGGCCGCTTCCTGTCCAAGCTCCGGCCTGGTGGGGCGCAAGGTCTTGATCAAGGCCACCAGATGGTCGATATTGTCGGAGTTGGGATCGGCGGCGATGAGTTTTAGTGTTGATAGCATGCAAAGTTTTATAAAATGCGAAGTCGATAGTGTACGGGCAGTTTATCGAAATCAGTTGTTAATGAATGTTATGTTTTTGGTTTGCCATAGAAAGAGCCCATGATATTTTTGAAAAAGTCGTCCTTGGCCAAACTGTTTGCCGGCTTGTTCCTGCTGCTTCTGCTGGCGGCTTGCCAGGGCATGCCGCCGGCGCCGAGCGCAGCCGACGCTGCCCAGGCCGATCAGTTGCTGGTGCTGATAGACCAGCGCCTTGCGGTCGCTCCGATGGTCGCCAAGGCGAAGTGGAATTCGGGCGGCGCCGTCAACGATCCGCCGCGCGAACAATTGATACTGGATGCCGTCGTGGCCCAGGCCAAGGGGCTGGATCCGGTTTTTGCCCGGCGTTTTTTCCAGGCCCAGTTCGACGCCAGCAAAGCCATGCAGCTGGGGCTGCATGCGCAGTGGCGCCGGCAAGGCCGGGGCCGTTTCGACGATGCGCCGGACCTGGGGCGCGATGTGCGGCCGGTGCTGGACAAATTGACGCCTGAGCTGATCGCCCAGCTGGAAAAGATCCGACCCTTGCTGGCGCGGCCGGGCATGGCGGCCTATATCGAAACGCGTTCAGCGGTCCTGGTGCGCGGCGACCTGGACGGCGAGCCGCGCCGGGTCGCATTGACGGGCTGGCTGCGGGACTAGCCTCGCGCGGACTTCATCGGCCCCTGTTGTGCCTGGTCGCATGGCGCATGTGCCGTTTGTAGTTGGGGCCAGGCTGGCCAAACGCTTCCAGCCCGCGCTGGTAGCCATACTGCCATTGCGCCTCCACATGTTCCAGGTAAGTTTCATGGCGGGCCGGCATCAGCAGGCGCAGGCGGTTCTTCGGCCAGGACAGTTTCTGCTGCATGCCGCGCTTGCGGAATACGCTTTCCACATCCGACGCATCGATCCAGACATCGGCGTGCTGGCTGTGAACGTGGCGCAGGCGCTGGTTGCCGTCGACTCCCAGCACTGCGCGCCAGGCCGGGATCGCCAGCGCCTGGCTGAACGGCGCCTTCAATTCCATCACCACTCGCTGCGCCAGCCGTTTTGCCAGTTCGATGGGAAACAGGTCGACCACGCCGCCGGTATAGTGCCCGGCCTGGTGCGTGTGGCAGGGAAAATAAAACATGTCGGAAATCGAAATCCGCACGGCGTCGCCGATCGGCATCTGGACGTCGGTCAGCAATTGCGGCGCGATGGCGTTGTCGCCCCACATCGGATCGCTCATGGGCGAGGCCATGCCGTCCAGCAGCGCCGCCGTGCGCGGATCGCAAAACACGGTTTCGGCAAACAGCTTGCGGCCGGCCCTGCGCTGCCCGACCTGGTCTTTGGAAAACAGCATTTTGCCGCCGACGATGGCGACCGCGGGCGGGGTTTCCGTTTGCGCCTGCAGCGGCGGCAGCGGCAGTTGCGGCGGGATATCGAAAAAATAATCGCTGAACAGGTCCGGGATGACAGCGGCGCGCCTGGCCGTCAGGCGCCGTTTGACGGCGTGCAAGAATGAACGGCCGATGGCGGCCTTGGGCGTCGACTGCAAGCCGCACAGGAAGCGGTACATCGCCGGCGAGCTGATCCACGCCTTGCGCTGCGCATCGTCCGGCAGCGCCCGGATCACGGCGGCGGCGATCGAGCCGCCGCAGCTGGCCAGCAGCAGGTCAGGCTTGTTGCCGGTTTCGACTGCTGCGGCGTACATGCCAAGGTAGTAGCCGAAGCGGAAGCCGCCGCCCGCCATCACCATGCAGCATTGATATTTTTCGGTTCGGATCATGGGCTCGAATGATGCATCAATAGCCGCTTGCATATCAAGCATCTTTGTTGCGGGAGGGAGTGCCATCCGCTAGCAATGGGCCCAGAACCACCTGGTCTGCAGTTCGTCGCGCTCGCGCCGCATGCGGTCGCGTATGTACGGCGGCTGCCAGCGGTGCGCCATGTAACCCAGCCATTCGATGCGCCGTCCGAGCGCCGGACAATCGACGCCGGCGTCGGTGGTGATGGAGGCCACCGGCGGTTCGATCACGGCGGCGGGCGGCGCGGCCTGGGCCAGCTGTGGCGGCGGCGCCGGCTGGCGCAGCGTGCGTTCAATCGTGGCGCGGTCGACGCCGGGAACGACGGCGTTGTCGGTGATTTGTAAAGATCTGGCTTTGCTTCCTTGCGGACAGCCCTTGTCGGTATAGACGATCTTGCCGTCGATGTTGCATTTGGCGATGGCGCCGGCATTGTCGGCCAAGGGAGGGCTGGCCGGCGCCGGCGGCAGGATATCGCCGGCTGCCGGCGGCGCCGCTGCTGCCGCAGCGGATGCAGGTGCAGCAAATGCGGCAGGATTCGCTGTCGGCGCCACAGCGCCGGCTGTTTTTGCCGGGCTCTCAAGGTGCTTGGCGCTGTTGCTGCCGGACGAGTGGTCGATTGCATACAGCACGCCGCTGGCAAGCGCGATGGCCAGCAAGAATGCGGCGAAAATCCGGGTGGTCGAATGCATAGGCTGGTTAAGGTTGTGTATCAGCCGCCATGGCTGGCTTGCGGCAGGCGCATGGCGGCTCGGAAGGCTCGGCTCAAGGCAGCAGCTGGCCGCGGATTTCGCCGCCGGGATTGGCGGCGCTGTGGACATTGATATACAGGTTGCCCGCCATGTAGCTGGCGTATTGGGCGTCGGTGAACTTGGTGCCGTCCGGCACCGACCACATGTTGTCTCCGGTCTTGGTCAGGCCCACCATGACGGGACCGTTCTTGCCCAGCGCACCTTCATGGATGTGCGCCACTTTCCCTTGTATGCCCCTGGTGGTGACGCTGCCGCTGACCGATTTGTCGGCCTTGACCACGATGGTGCCGGCGCCGCTTGCGCTTGAGTCGTTAGGCGGGACTTCGTGCGCGCTGTCCAGGGTAACTTCGCTGGTGTGGTTGGTATCGGCCGACATGGTCGAGCATGCCGCAAGCAGCAAAGCCAGTGCAACAGAAGCGAACAACGATGGCCTTAGGTTTTTTAGCTGAGTCATGTGTTTTCCTTTGTGCTGTTTATAGGGGGAAAGCAAGCAATAGTGTAGTCCGCTTTCTTTCCTGCGGATTTTTTTATGTATCTGCTTGACCCTATAGTAACTACAAGGTTTTAAATGGAGCCATACAATCGCGAAGGAGAACAAAATGCGCTTTTTCAAAAACCTGCTTGGCCTTGGCCACCATGGCGGCGGACACAATGCGCCATATCGGCAGGGCGGCAAACATGGGCATCGTGGCGGCATCCAGCAAAATGCCTGGGGCGCTGCCGCGCCCGGCCAGGGCAATTGCCCGACCTGCAATGCAGGCAATGTCGCCGGCGCCCGTTTTTGCCAGCAATGCGGCAATTCCCTGCAACCGGCCAGCTGCAGCGGTTGCGGCGCCGCCAAGGCCGCCGGCGCAAAATTCTGCGGCAATTGCGGAACCCCGCAATAAAGCGCTACATTACCTCTACGCAACCTAAGGACCCTCATGAGCGCAGGCCACTCCCACGCCTTACCCACCAGCCAGAACGAAAAATATATCTGGACCGCATTAGGACTGACTTCGACCTTCCTGGTAGTCGAAGTGATCGGCGGCCTGGTCACCGGCAGCCTGGCGCTGATCTCGGACGCGGCGCACATGCTGACGGACACCATGGCGCTGGCGATTGCCTTGGCGGCAATCCGCATCGCCAGGAAAGCGCCGGACGCCAAACGCACCTTTGGCTACCATCGTTTCGAAATCCTGGCGGCGGCGTTCAACGCGGTCTTGCTGTTCCTGGTGGCGATGTACATCTTGTACGAGGCTTACCAGCGTTTCCGCAGCCCCGCTGAAATCCAGTCGACCGGAATGCTGGTGATCGCCGTCTTCGGGCTGCTCGTGAACCTGGTCAGCATGCGGCTCCTGAGCAGCGGCAAAGACGCCAGCCTGAACGTCAAAGGCGCCTACCTGGAAGTCTGGAGCGACATGCTGGGTTCGGTCGGCGTGATCCTCGGAGCGCTCGTCATCCGTTATACCGGCTGGGAATGGGTCGATTCGCTGATTGCGGTGTTGATCGGATTCTGGGTCTTGCCGCGCACCTGGATCCTGCTGAAGGAAAGCGTCAACATCCTGCTGGAAGGAGTGCCGGAAGGCATGGACATCGAGCAGGTGCAAGCCGCGCTGCGTGCGGTGCCCGGAGTAGTGAGCGTGCATGACTTCCACCTGTGGGCGGTCACCAGCGGCAAGGCCAGCCTGACCGCGCACGTGGTGTACGACCCGGCTTATCCGGCGGAACAATTGCTGCCGCTGCTGAAGGAGGTCCTGGCGTCGCAGTTTGCGGTGTACCACACCACGCTGCAGTTCGAGCTCAGTCCCTGCGCCCATACCGAGGACGGCTGCAACTACAGCGCGCCGGAGGAGGGGCATGTGCATGCCTGAAGCGGCATCGGCGTAAACCGTACGGATGCATGCTGCATGCATCCGTTTTCATTTCCGGGCCGCCAATCGGCAGCCTGCCGCAGTTATTTTCCGTAGTTGTTTGTTTCTCTATGTAAATCCCTGAATATTTGATTGATAATGTAAATCATTCGCATTATCATTATGTTTTCCGTAAATCCTGCCTGCTTCAAACATCATTCCCCCCACAGACCATGCGTTCCGCCCGGCGCCAGCCGCGAGGTTGTGCAAGCTTGGACGGGGCAGGCTGCCGAGAATTTCCAGCAGTACCGCTTCGCATTAAAACAAAAAAGTAAACAATCAACTCAGGGATGATAAATGGCAACTAAATGCACGCTAATACCGCCGTCGGCCGCTCCTCTTTCACGTATTCCCGGCGCTCAGCCATCGCTGCGGGCCATGAGCCTGGCGGTGGCGCTGGCCTTGTCGGCCATGGCGCCGCGGCTAGCGCTGGCGCAGCAGCCGGCGGCCGCAGGCAGCGATGCGGCGCTGCCGGAAGTCGTGGTCACGGCCGGCAGCGACCAGCAGGCCCCGAGCGAGAAGACCGGCAGCTACACCGTACGCAATAGCAGTGCCGCCACCAAGATGGACATGTCGTTGCGCGAAACGCCGCAGTCGGTATCGGTGGTCACGCGCGCCAAGATGGACGACTTCAAGCTCGACAATGCCGACCGGGTATTGGCCGGCACCACCGGCGTTTCCGTCGAAAAGGTGGAAACCAACCGTACCTATTACACGGCGCGCGGCTTCGACATCACCAATTTCCAGTTCGACGGCGTCGGCATCCCGCTCACTTTCGGCCTGCAGAACGGCGACCTGGACACTGCCTTGTATGACCGTGTCGAAGTAGTGCGCGGCGCCAACGGCCTGACTTCTTCCACCGGCAATCCATCGGCCACCGTGAATTTTGTGCGCAAGCGTCCGACCTACGATTTCCAGGCCGCCGCCGGCGTCAGCTACGGCTCCTGGAATACGCGCCGCATCGAGGCCGATGTCTCCGGCGCGCTCAATAGCGACAAAACCGTGGCGGCGCGCGTGGTGGCGGCCCATGAAGACGGCAACTCCTACCTCGACCGCTACCAGCCCGGCAAGAACGTGTTTTACGGCGTGATCGAAGCCAACCTGAGCAACGACACCTTGCTGACGCTGGGTTACAGCTACCAGAAAAACGATGGCAAGGGCGCGATCTGGGGCGCCTTGCCGCTGTATTACAGCGACGGCACGCCGACCGCCTACGGTGTTGGCACCAGCACCTCGGCCAGCTGGTCGTCCTGGAATTCGGAGGAACAGCGCGCTTTCGCCGAGCTGAACCATCGCTTCGGCAACGACTGGCAATGGAAGACCACCCTCAGCCACAACAAGCTCAGCACCGACGGCAAGCTGTTCTATGTCTACGGCACGCCGGACCGGACAACCGGCGCCGGCCTGTTCAGCTATCCGTCGCTGTACAACTCGGACAACAGGCAGACCGCGGTCGACAGTTATGTCAGCGGCAAATACACGCTGGGCGGACGCCAGCACGACCTGACGTTCGGCGCCAGCTGGTCGCGTTCGACGCTGGACGACATGTCCCATTACGGACAGGGAATCGGCACCCCGCTGACAGCCTCGGGCGCATTCGACGGCAGTTATCCTGAGCCTAGCTTCAACGCTTCGACCGACGGCAGCTCCTATACCGACAAGCGCAAGACCCTGTACGGCGCCACCCGTTTCAGCCTGGCCGACAATCTCAAGCTGCTGCTCGGCGCCAACCATACCGACGCCAGCACCACCGGCATCGCCTATGGCGTCAGCCGCCAGAGCAGCGCCAGCTCCACCACGCCGTACGCCGGCCTGGTCTACGACCTGGACCGGAACATATCGGCTTACGCCAGCTATGCCGAGATTTTCAATCCGCAGTACCAGACCGACATCAGCGGCGCCACGCTCAAGCCGGTCGAAGGCAAGAGTTACGAGCTGGGCTTGAAGAGCGAATTTTTCAACCGCAGGCTGAACGCCTCGGCGGCCCTGTTCAGGGTGGAGCAAAACAATACGGCGGAGCAGGCCGGTTATATCGGCAGCAAGACGTACTACCGCGCCATCGACGCCCATTCGGAAGGGCTGGAACTGGAATTGTCGGGCGAGCTGGTCAGGGGATGGCAGGGCAGCCTCGGTTACACCGTGATGACCATCAAGGACCAGGATGGCAATTCGGCCAAGAACTACGTTCCGAAAAAGACCGTGCGGCTGGCGACCACCTACCGCCTGCCGCAGCTGGAACAGCTGAAAGTCGGCGCCAGCGTCAACTGGCAAGGCAATACCAGCCGCACCGATGTGCTGACCGGGACGCAGACCGTCGCCACGGTGCAGCAGGGCTACGCGCTGCTCAACCTGATGGCGCGCTACGACATCAGCAAACAAGTCAGCATCACCGCCAACCTCAACAACGTCACCAATAAAAAATACATCTCCAGCCTGTATGCGAGCCAGGGTTACTACGGCGAGCCGATCAACGGCAGCGTCGCGATCAACTGGAAATACTGAAGCCGATCATGACGACACGTCCTTTCATGGTGATCCTGCACCGCTGGTTCGGCCTGGCGGCGGCGGTGTTCCTGTTCATCGCCGGCGCGACCGGCGCCGTCATTTCCTGGGATCACGAACTCGACGCATGGCTCAATCCGCAGCTGTTCCATGCCCATAGCGCCGACCAGCCCTCATCCGGCAAGGCCATGCCGGGGCTGGAACTGGCGAACCGGGTGGAAGCACAGGATCCGCGTTTGCGCGTCACCTACGTGATGACCGAAAATGAACCGGGGCACACCAGCACCATGATGGTGGAAGGGCGCATCGATCCGGCTACCAGGCAGCCTTACGACCTGGGTTTCAACCAGGTCGCGGTCGATCCGGCCAGCGCCGAGATACAGGGCAAGCGCATGTGGGGCGCCATCTCGCTCAGCCGCGAGAACCTGCTGCCGTTCCTGTACAAGCTGCACTACACCATGCATCTGCCCGCGGTCGGCGGGATTGAGCTCGGAACCTGGCTGATGGGCATCATCGGCATCGTCTGGACGCTGGATTGTTTCATCGCCCTGTGGCTGTCGTTCCCCAACTGGCGCAGCTGGCGCAAGTCGTTTGCATTCCGCTGGCGCCAGGGCGGACACAAGCTCAATTTCGACCTGCACCGTTCCGGCGGCGTCTGGCTCTGGATCTTGCTGCTGGTGCTGGCGGTGACCTCGGTTTCCATGAATCTCTACCAGCCGGTGATGCGGCCCATCGTGCAAACCTTTTCAACGCTGACGCCGGATCCGTTCGACAGCCGCAAGCCGGTCGCGCCGGCACAGGCTGCGCAGGCGGAGCCGGGAGTCAGCCGCGAGCGGGTGGCGCAGCTGGCGAGCGAGGATGGGCGGCGCCGCGGCTGGACGGCGCCGGTCGGCGGCGTGTTCTATTCGTCTGCGTTCGGTTTGTACGGCGTCGGTTTTTTCGAGGCCGGCAACGACCACGGCGATATCGGGCTGGGCAACAGCTGGCTCTATTACGACGCCGCCGACGGCCATGCTGCCGGCGCCAAGATTCCCGGCACAGGCAGCGCCGGCGACATTTTCATGCAAGCGCAGTTTCCCCTGCATTCGGGGCGCATCCTCGGCCTTGCAGGACGCATCCTCATTTCTCTGATGGGAGCAGCGGTAGCTATGCTGAGCGTGACCGGCGTGGTCATCTGGGCCCGCAAGCGCCGCGCGCGCCTGCTGGCGGCGCGGCATACGGCGGACAGCTTGTCCGCGGCAGGCAGCCGTCGCCGTGCGGTCGCCGAATAGGTTGCGGCCAAACTGGCCCGCAAGCGCTTTTTACTGAGCGATCTCGACCCGGTTCTTGCCGCCGCGCTTGGCGCGGTACAGTGCCTGGTCGGCCGCTTCCACCAGCTTTTCCTGCGAGCTGCCGCGCTGCGGCACCATGCTGGCGCCGCCGACGCTGACCGTGACCCTGGCGTCGTTGCTGGAGGATGCGTGGGCGATGCCCAGCGCATGCACCGCGGCTTGCAGCTTGTCGGCCTGGCCCTCCATGTGCTCGCGCGACATGGAGGGCAGCACCAGCACAAACTCTTCACCGCCGATGCGGGCCGCGAGATCGGTCGGCCGCCTGGCAAAATAGCCGATGCCTTCCGCCACCTGCTTGAGCGCGGTGTCGCCGGCCAGGTGGCCGTAGGTGTCGTTATACAGCTTGAAATCGTCGACATCGATCATCAGCAGCGACAGCGAGCTTTGCTCGCGTTCGGCGCGCTTCCATTCGGCGCTGAAATATTCGTCGAAATAACGGCGGTTGGCGAGCCCGGTCAGGCCGTCCGAGTTGGTCAGGCGCTGCAGTTCGAGGTTGGTTTCCAGCAGCTGCTGCTGGCTTTGGCGCAGCGCGCGATAGGCTTCGTCGCGCTGCAGCAGGTTGACGTAAGAGCGCGAATGGTAGCGGATCCGCGCCACCAGCTCGATGGTGTCAGGCAGCTTGACCAGGTAGTCGTTGGCGCCGGCGGTGAACGCGGCGCTCTTGACCGCAGGATCTTCCCGGGTCGACAGCACGATGATAGGCACGTTGCGGGTGGCCGGGTTGGCGCGGTACTGGCGCACTAGGGTCAGGCCGTCGATGCCAGGCATCACCAGGTCCTGCAGGATGACCGTGGGACGGGTTTTCTGGGCGGCTTCGATCGCCTCGTCGGGATGGGCGCAGTAGTGGAAATCGATGTTGATCTGGTTCGCCAGCGCGCGCCTGACCGCTTCGCCCACCATGGCTTGGTCGTCGACCAGCAGCACCATGACCGGATAGTCGTCTGGCGGCTGGTCGATATCGAGATTGAGTTCTTTAGGCATGTCTTGCTCCGTATCTGTACTGATTGTAGCTATCGTTTGTTTATAACGCTGACCAGCTTGCCGGCGATTTGGTTCACCGGCAGGATGGCGTCGGCCGCATCGAGCAAGGCTGCCGCTTTCGGCATGCCGTACACGGCGCTGGATTGGCGGTCCTGGGCGATCGTGTAATACCCTTTGTCGCGCATGGCTTTCAGGCCCAGGGCGCCGTCGCGCCCCATGCCGGTGAGCAGGATGCCGATCGCCTTGCCGGCCCATAATTCGACGATGCTCTGGAAAAAAACGTCAATCGACGGCCGGTAGGGATAGCCGCTGGGCTGTTCCGTATATCCCAGCTGGAACGGCCGGGTCAGGCGCAGGTGGTCGTCGGTCCCGGCCAGCAAGACCTGGCCCGGCGTCGGGCTGTCTCCGGCCAGCGCCAGCCGTACCGGCAGCCTCGACTGGCTGCTGAGCCATTCGGCCATGCCCGACGCGAACTGGGCATCCACGTGCTGCACCACCACCAGGGCTGCCGGAAAATCCGCCGGCAACTGCGACAGCAAGGTCGCCAGCGCAGCCGGGCCGCCGGCGGAAGCGCCGATGGCGACCAGGTATTTCGAATCGGGAGCCGGCAGCGGCGATTTCCTGCTGCCGGCCGCAATGGCGGTTGGGGCGCCTGAAGCTGCCGCCGGCGTGCCTTGTTCAGGCAGCGACTGGCGCTGGTTGAGCAGCTTTTCGATGGAGTCGATCTTGGCCAGCAAGCTGTTGACATCGTTGCGCGGATAGCCGCTCAGGGTGCTCGGGGTATCGATCGCATCGAGCGCGCCGTAGGCCATCGCATCATAGACCGCCGAGACATTGGCGCCGACGTCGCCGGTGACGATCAGGATCGCGCACGGCGTATGCGCCATGATATGGCGGGTGGCGGCGACGCCGTCGAGCACCGGCATCATCAGGTCCATCAGGAT
The DNA here is from genome assembly GCF_059418905.1 of Collimonas sp. GW821-FHT07E08. Lineage (NCBI taxonomy): Bacteria > Pseudomonadati > Pseudomonadota > Betaproteobacteria > Burkholderiales > Oxalobacteraceae > Collimonas > Collimonas sp. GW821-FHT07E08. The sequence continues at coordinate 72,699 of NZ_JBWKQR010000016.1, forward strand.
CAGGTCCGGCGCCTGCCAGGCGCACAGCTCGATGGCGCGCTGGCCATCCTCGGCAATCCAGATGATTTCATGGTCCTGGCGCTGGACCAGCGTGCGGCGCAGCGCTTCCACCGCAATTGGCGCATCGTTGACGATACCGATCTTCATGAATGCGCCTCGCCGATCAGGTCCTCCACTGCCTGTAGCAGGGTCTCGTCATGGAAACTGGCTTTGGCCAGGTAGTAGTCGGCGCCGGCTTCGAGCCCGCGCTGACGGTCTTCCTGGCGGTCTTTGTAAGATACGATCATGACTGGAATGGCTTTCAGCTGCAGGTTTTTCTTGATCAAGGTGACCAGTTCGATGCCGTCCATGCGCGGCATGTCGATGTCGGTCACCACCAGGTCGAACGGCTCGCTGCGCAAGGCGTTCCAGCCGTCCATGCCGTCCACTGCGACACGCACCGTATAACCGCGGCCGCTCAGCAGCTTGCGCTCCAGCTCGCGCACGGTGAGCGAATCGTCAACCACCAGCACGCGCTTGCTGGTCTGCGCTTGTTGCCGGCTGCTGTTGTTTTCAATCTTGCTGAGCTGGCCCTGGGCGATCAGTTTCTCGACTGAATTGAGCATGTCGGCGACATCCAGTATCAGCACCGGCGCGCCGTCTTCCATCAGCGCCGCCGCCGCGACATCCTTGATCTTGCCCAGGCGCGCGTCCAGCGGCTGCACCACCAGCATGTGCTCGCCCAGCAAGCGGTCAACCTGCAGGCCGTAGGTCTGTACCTGGTCGCCTATGACGACCAGGGCGATGCGGTCGCCGCCCGGGGCCGCATCGCCGCTCTGCAGGATCTGGCTGGCGGCGACCAGGCCGATCTGCCGATTTTCAAATGCGAAGTGCTGGCGGCCTTCCAGCGATTCGATCTGGCTGCGCTCCAATATCATGGTGCGGTTGACGTAGGCCAGCGGAAAGGCGTAGGGTTCGCCGCCTATGCTGACCAGCAGGCTGCGCACCAGCGACAGCGTCAGCGGCAGTTGCAGCTGGAAGCGCATGCCGTGGCCGGCTTCGCTGAAAATCTGGATGGTGCCGCGCATGCGCTTGAGCATGTTGTGGACCACGTCCAGGCCGACCCCGCGCCCGGAAATTTCGGTCACCGTGTCGCGCATGCTGAAGCCCGGCAGCAGCAGGAAATGCAGCAGCTCGGTATCGCTCAGGCGGCTTGCGGTGGCATGGTCCACCAGCCCGCGCCGCACCACGGCGGCGCGCAGCTGCTCCAGGTCGACGCCGTTGCCGTCATCGCTGATGGTGATCTGCAGCAGGCCGGCGTGGTGGCGCGCGGTCAGCGTGATCAAGCCTTCTTCGTCCTTGCCGGCGGCGCGGCGCTGCGGCGGCGCTTCGACGCCGTGGTCCAGCGCATTGCGCAACAGGTGCACCAGCGGGGCATCCAGCTGCTCCAGGATGTCGCGGTCAACCTGGGTTGCCTGGCCGTTGATTTCCAGCCTGACCTGCTTGCCCAAGGTGCGTCCGAGGTCGCGCACCATGCGGTCGTAGCCGACCACGCGGTCGGCGAACGGCCGCATGCGGCTGGCCAGCGCCTGGTCGTACAAGCGTTGCGCACGGCTGCTGTTGCGCCGTTCGAACAGTTCCAGTTCGGCCAGGCGTTCCGCCAGCATTTTCTGGCTGGCGTCGATATGCTGGCGGACCTCCTGCAACGCCATGAGGTGATCGCCTGCGAGATTGTCCTCGCGCAGCGAGTCGTGCAGGACTTCCAGCGATTGCGCGGAGTTTTGCTGCAGCCGTTTCAGGCGCAGCAGGGATTCGTTGAACGCCGGCAGCCAGCGCGATTCGACCAGCGATTCGCCGGACAGGCTGACCAGCTGGTTCAGGTGCGCGGCGGTGACGCGCAGCATGCGGTCGCCCTGGTCCTGGTTCTTGATCTTGTCCAGGTGCTTGCCGGGTGCGGTTTCATCGGCTGCCGCCATTGCCTCGTCCGCTTCCGTTGCGGCAAGCGCAATCGCCGCTTCCGGCTCGCGGGCGCGGTCGTCGGCTTGCTGCAAGCTGTTTTCCAGGCCGCGCAGGAAAGTTTCGATTTCCTTGCGGCCGCTGCCGGCCTGCCACAGTTCCAGGTCTTCGGCGCTGGCGGCGATCCGCTGCAGCAGGTCGACGCCATGCAGCAGCTGGTCGATACGGCGCGGCCCGAGCTGGACTTTGCCCTGCTGCGCCGAGACAAAACAGTCTTCCATGACGTGGGTGACGTCGACCCCGGCCTGGATGCCGACGATGCGCGCCGCGCCCTTGATCGAATGGGCGGCGCGCATGCAGGCTTCCAGCTGTTGCGGCGAGGGTGCGCGTTCAATCGCCAGCAAGCCGCTGCTCATGACTTGCGCCTGGGTGTCTACTTCCAGGCGGAACAGGTCGAGCATGGAGGCGTCGCGCATATCGTCGGCGTTCATGCCAGGCTCCGGTCCAGCGTGTGGAACAGCAGTTCCTGGTCCAGCAAGCCGACGCTATGCCCGTTCCATTGGACCACGGCATGGGTGAAGTGGCCGGCGGCGCGCGTCAGCGTGGTCGGCACCGGCTGCCAGGCGGAAGCGGCGACACGCAAGGTGCCATGCACTTCATCCGCGGTGAAGGCGGTGGTCTGGCCGTTGTGCCGGACGATCAGCATGCGCCGCAGCAGTTCCTGGCGCGCTGTCGCCTGGCTGTCGTTGCTGATGCCGAGCATCGCCGCCAGCGACACGCAAGTCACCAGCGCCCCGCGGATATTGCTGATGCCGAGCACGACGGCGTTTTGCCGGTGCGGCAAACGGTGCACGGTGCGCAGCTCGGTGATCTCTTCCAGCAGCGCGGTCGGCAGCGCCAGCCATTCTTCGCCGATGCGGAACAGCAGCAAAGACTGCTGGCCGGCTGTGTTTTCCGCCGGCTTCTCGGCTTGTTCGCGCCAGCCGTCGCCGATGTCGTCCATCTGCAAACGGTCGAGCAGCTCGGCTGCGGCGCGTGCATGCACCGGGCAGTTGCGGCAGTCAATGTGCAGCGCCAGGCGCTCGCACGAGGAATCGCCGCGCACGCCGATGCGGTTCCAGCAGTCGTCGATCAGCGCGGTGTCGATTTGATAATCAAGTGGTGTGCTCATGATTGCCACATCATACGACTGACCGGCGCACCGTAATAGCCGGTCCGGGAGTGAAGGGCAGGTGCCGTGGTCAAGTGCATGTCAGGACGGATTGTTTTCTGCCGAACGCCGCGCGCGCTGTTGCAGGAGCCGGGCGCCGGCGGCGTCGCCCTGGGTTTGCAGCAGGGCAGCCAGGTGCGTCATGGCGCCGGCATGGGCCGGTTCCAGGTACAAGGCCTTGCGATAGCAGTCCGCCGCAGCTTGCCTGCGGTCGGCGGCGTCGTGGATCAGGCCCATCAGGTAGTATGCGGCGGCCGATGCCCCATGCTGCCGGATCAGCTGTTCGCACAGGCTGGCGGCTTCGCCCAGCTTGCCCTGGTCGGCCAGCAGCTGCACCTGTGCCAGGGTGGCCTGCGGCAGCGGTGGCGAATCCGCCGCGGACCTGGCCTTGGGCGGCACGGTGCGCATGGCGGCCGGTCGTGGCGCAGGACGCGCCGGCGGCTGCGGTGCGAAGACGGCGGCCGGCGCCGGTTTGGCCGCATCCTGCCTGGGCGCGCCCTGGCGGAAGGCGAAGGCCATCGGCGCCTTGATCGGCGTCAGCGCATGCTGCATCATCAAGGCGCTTTCGGCCGGACCGACAAACAGCAAGCCCTCAGGCGCCAGCCGCTGGGTCAGGATGGTGACAGCCTGGTGCTGGGTGGCGCGGTCGAAATAGATCAGCAGGTTGCGGCAAAAGATGATGTCGTAAGGCGCTTCGCCATACAGCAAGCCGGGCGTAAACAGGTTGCCCTGGATGAAGCGTACCTGCTGGCGCACGGTTTCCGACAACGCATGACCCTGTTCGTTGAGGGCAAAATAGTGATCGCGGAACGCCAGCGAATCGCCGCGGAACGAATTCTTGCCGTATACCGCCTGGCGCGCAATGGCCAGCGATTGCGGGCTGATGTCGATGGCGTCGATGCGGAAATGCTGCGGCGGCATGCCAATGTCCAGCAATGCCATTGCAATCGAATACGGCTCTTCGCCGGTAGAACAGGGCAGGCTCAGGATGCGCAAAGGCAGGCTGGCGCTGACCGGCCGCTGCGGCTGCAGCTGCACCATTTCGTTGAACGCCTCGCGGTTGCGGAAGAACCAGGTTTCCGGGACGATGACCGATTCGATCAGGTGCAGCTGTTCCTGCTCCGACATCTGCAGCAGCAGCCAGTAGGCGTCAAGGTCGTCGAGGCCGCTTTTGTCGCGCCGTTCGTGCAAGGCGCGCTCAAGCATGGGCCGGCCGATGGACTGGACATCCAGCCCCATCGTACGTTTCAGCATGGTCTCGAATTTTTCCAGCGGCATTATTGCTCCGCGGCCGGAAACAATTGCGCCCGTACTTCAGGCGGCAGCAGGTCTTGCACCCGGACCGACTGGATCAGTCCGCGCGTATCGTCGGTAACCGGCCCCAGGTAAGGCGCGTCGCTGTGATCGAGGCCGCTGCTGCGGAACTCGGACGGTTCGCGGCGCATGATTTCGCTGGATTTTTCCAGCACCAGTCCCAGCAGGCGGCTGTCCGGACCCGGAGCCGGATAGTGCACCAGCACGATGCGGGTGCTGAGGCGGCGCTGGGCAGGGCGGCCCAGCGCCAGCTGGCTGAGGTCGATCACCGGCACCGACTGGCCCTGGTAGGTGAACACGCCGGCCACCCAGGGCGCGGTCGCCGGCATCTGTTTCAGGCTGACCAGCGATAGCACTACCGCTACCTCGCTGGTGTCGAGCGCGTAATGGTCCTGGCCGATTTTGAATAATAAGAAAAGCATGGGGAGCAACTCCGCGGCTGCCTCAGCCGAGCTTCAGCTTGAAACGCGAGACGCCGTTGCGCAAACCGTTGGCGGTCAGTGTCAGTTCGTCGATCGCCTGGCTCGACTGGCGCAGCGATTCCACGCTTTGCTGGGCGGCTTCGCTCAGCTGGGTCAGCGCCTGGCTGATCTGTTCGGCGCCGATGGCTTGCGCCTGCACCCCTTCGTTGACCGACTGGAAGCGCGGCGTCAGGGCCTGCACCTGCTGGATGATCTGCGACAGCTGGGTGCCGACGTTCTGCACGTCGGCGATGCCGCGCCGTACTTCTTCGGAAAATTTGTCCATGCCCATGACGCCGGCCGATACCGCCGACTGGATCTCTTTCACCATCTGTTCAATGTCGTAGGTGGCCACCGCGGTCTGGTCGGCCAGGCGGCGGATTTCGGTCGCCACCACGGAAAATCCGCGGCCGTATTCGCCGGCTTTTTCCGCTTCGATGGCGGCGTTCAGCGACAGCAGGTTGGTTTGCCCTGCGACCTTGGTGATGGTGGTCACCACTTGGTTGATGTTGCTGGCCTTTTCGTTGAGGATGGCCAGCTTGGCATTGACCGAACCGGCTGCATCCATCACGTGGTGCATGGTGTCTTCCATCTGGGTCAGGCCGGCCTGGCCGGTGCCGACCAGCCGCGCCGCTTCCTCCGCCCCGGACGACACTTCGTTCATGGTGTTCACCAGTTCGCGCGAGGTGGAATAGATCTCGCGCGACGTGGCGCCGATCTCGGTGGTGGTGGCCGCGGTTTCGTTGGCGGTGGCTTGCTGCTGCTTGGCGGTGGCGGCGATTTCGACCACCGAGGTGGTGACCTGCACCGCCGATTTCTGCGCTTGCCCGACCAGTCCGGTCAGTTCGTCCGACATGCGGTTGAGGCCCGCTTCCAGCGCCTGGAATTCATCGTGGCGGTTGAGGTTCAGGCGTTGCGACAGGTCGCCGGAGCGGATCACTTCCAGCGCCGCGATCAGGTCCGCCATCGGTCGCGTGATGGCGCGCAGCAGGAAGAAGCCGCAGATCAGGGCCGAGACCAGGGCAATCACCAGCGCCACCAGCAAAGTGCTTTTGGCGACCGCCACCGCGGCTTCGATCTTGTCCACCGAGCGCACTTCGGCCTGCTGGTTGAAGTCGCGCAGCTGGGTAGCGGCGTTGCGCCCAACCTGCCAGGCCGGTTCCAGCTGCTGTATCAGCAGGGCGCGGGCTTGTGCATTCTTTTGTGAATCGTCCAGCTTCAAGACCTCGGCCATGAGCCGGTCGTACTGGACGCGGGCAGCCTTGAAGGCGTTGAAATTAATCCGGTCCTGGTTTTCGAAAATGGTCTTGTCGTAGTCCAGGACCAGCTTGTCCATTTTCTCGGCGTCGGCGTGGATGGTCGCCAGGTCCTGCTTGCGTTCATCCGGATTGTCCAGCGCCACCACCTGCAACACCAGCAGGTAACTCTGGAACCAGGTCGAACGTATGCCTGTGCTCAATTCCAGGCCGGGCATGGAATCGGTCTGGAAACTGGTGGTTTCGTGTTCGATCGCCGCCAGCTTGAGATAGGTGATGCCAGCCATGGATCCCATCAACGCCAGGATCAGGCCGAAACTGACCAGCATTCTTTGCCGAATAGTCCATTGCTTCACGTGTTATCTCTCCTGTCGTTGATCGGTGGTCGGCGCGTTCTCCTGGCCCGCGGTTCGAGAACGGCTTGAAATTGGCGAACTGACAACTGCGCCATTCTGGTGAGTTTCTAAGTGGATACAATAAACCAGTCAGATCGAAAGCGGGCGACTTTTTGGCAATGCCGGAACAGTGCCGGGCGCCGATTATTGCAGATTTTTGGATACTGATTTGTATATCATTGTGAAATCTCGAAGGTAACAATCAATAATCCCTTGTGCCGTCGCCGGCGGCGATTCCGATTGTCAAACCGCCGCCGCCAGATCCGCTCCGGTTCCAGCGCCTGGCGCTGTTGCGCACAATTCTCGTCTCCTACCCCTTCAGCTATGCAGCGGCGCTGCCGTTAATGCATAGGAGAGCAGCAAATGCTTCCCGTGCCGGCGCCTCGGCGCCGCATGTTATCGATAATTGCCAAGGCAAACGGAGACCCATTCATGAACAGATTATCTTTTACGCAGAAACTGTGGCTGCCGTTGCTGGTCAGCCTGGTCGCACTATTTTCTATCTCCGTATTCAATGCTTATCAGGCGCGGCAGATCCGGCTGGAAGAGCGTAAAAGCGATTTGATCAATGTCTCCAACGTCGCCATGAACGTGATCAAGGAATACGGCGCCATGGCTGCCAGCGGGGCCCTCGGCAAGAGCGAGGCGCAGCAGCAGGCGCTGGCGCGGCTGAAGGCCATGCGCTATGGCAAGGACGGTTATTTTTCGGTCTCGACCTCGAATGAAGTAATGGTCATGCATCCGATCAAGCCGGAACTGGACGGCCGCAAGATGAGCGATTTCAAGGACCCCGAGGGCAACCTGGTGTTTGCCCTGATTTCCAAGGCCGGCAGCCAGAGCGGCGGCGGTTTCGTCGATTATGTCTGGCCGCGCGTCGGCTCCGCCGAACCGGTGCCGAAGATGTCGTTCGCGCTTGGCTACCAGCCGTGGGACTGGATCGCCACCACCGGCATCTATGTGGACGACCTGAACCTGGCTTTCATGCAGTCGCTGTACCAGGCCGGCGCCATCCTGCTGGTGGTGGCGCTGGCGCTGGTTGCGCTGGTGACCTATTCCAACCGCAGCATGCTGGCCGCGATCGGCGGCGATCCCGGCGCTGCGGCCGCTATCGCCAACCGCATCGCCGACGGCGACCTCAGCCTGGACATCGCGACCCGGCCCGGCGATACGCGCAGCCTGGTGTATGCCATGAAATGCATGCGCACATCGCTGCTGCACACGATCACCAACATCAAGAGTTCAGCCGACACCATCGCCACTGCCTCCGGCCAGATCGCCAGCGGCAACCTGGACCTGTCGAGCCGCACCGAACAGCAGGCCGGATCGCTGGAGGAAACCGCGTCGGCGATGGAACAGCTGACCTCGACCGTCAAGCAGAACGCCGACAATGCACGGCAGGCCAACCAGCTGGCGGTGACTGCTTCGCAGGTAGCGAGCAACAGCAGCGCCGTGGTGTCGCAGGTGGTGGACACCATGGGCAACATCCGCAGTTCGTCGAAGAAAATCGTCGACATCATCGGCGTCATCGACGGCATTGCGTTCCAGACCAATATCCTGGCCCTGAATGCGGCAGTGGAAGCGGCGCGCGCCGGCGAACAGGGGCGCGGTTTTGCGGTGGTCGCTTCGGAAGTGCGCAGCCTGGCGCAGCGTTCGGCGGCCGCGGCCAAGGAAATCAAGGTGCTGATCGACGATTCGGTGAGCCAGGTCGGCAGCGGCAGCAAGCTGGTCGAGCAGGCCGGCGCAACCATGGGCGAGGTGGTGACCAGCGTCAAGCGGGTGACCGACATCATCGGCGAGATCGCCACCGCCAGCCAGGAACAAAGCACGGGCATCGAGCAGGTCAACCACGCGATTGCGCAAATGGACGAGGTCACCCAGCAAAACGCGGCGCTGGTGGAACAAGCCGCCGCAGCCGCGGCGTCGCTGCAGGAACAGGCGGTCAACCTGGCGCAGATGGTGAGCGTGTTCAAGACCGGCAACGGCCAGGTCAGCCCGGCATTCGCTGCCGAACCGTCCGCGCGGGCGCGCAACATCACGCCGCCGCAGGCGCAATTATCGTCTAGGCCCGCAACGCGGCGAGTTGCAGCCTAGGTTTTATCTCATAGGGGAAGTATGAAAAATCTGAGTCTGAAAGCAAAACTGTGGCTGGTGCTGGCGGTCATGTGGCTGGGATTGCTGCTGCTGGCCGGCTGGTCGGCCTTGAATACCCGCGACACCATGATGAAGGAGCGCGAGGCGGGGCTGAAGAATGTGGTGGAAACCGCGGCCGGCATCGTCAAAGGTTATGCCGACGACGTCGCCGCCGGCCGGCTCAGCCTGGCGGATGGACAAAGCCAGGCCCTGCAGCGCATCGGCACCATGCGCTATGCGCAGGACAACTACGTGTTTGTCTTCGATTCGCAGCCGGTGGTGCTGATGCACCCGACCAGCAAGGATATCGTCAACAAGAACGTCGGCGAGCGCAAGGATACCGACGGCAAGCTGTATTACGTCGAAATGGTCAAGCTGGGCAAGCAGCAACAGCAAGGCATCGTCCATTACATGGGGCGCTTGCCTGGCACCACCGACACCCGCGCCGAGAAAATCAGCCAGGTGAATTATTTCGCGCCTTGGGACTGGTTCCTGGTGTCCGGCGTGTTCGTCAATGATGTGCAGGCGGCGTTTTACGACAACCTGCTCAGGCAGCTGCTGATCATGTTTGTGATCGGCGTGACGGTGTCGGCGACCATGCTGCTGATCATCCGCAGCGTGACGCGCAGCCTGGGCGGAGAACCCAGCTATGCCGCCGCCATCGCCGCCAGGATCGCCGGCGGCGAACTGGATGTGACGGTAGTGGTCGACGGCAAGGACAAGTCCAGCCTGCTGCATGCCATGCGGCAGATGCAGCAGCAGCTGGCGGCGGCCATCACCGAAATCCGCGAGGGCACCCACAATATCGGCGCCTCGATCAAGGAAATCTCGGCCGGCAACAGCGACCTGTCGGCGCGCACCGAGCAGCAGGCGGCTTCGCTGCAGCAGACCGCGGCCAGCATGGAGCAGCTGACCGCCACCGTGCGGCAAAACGCCGACAACGCCCGCCAGGCGGGCAACCTGGCGCAGAGCGCTTCCGATATCGCCGCCAAGGGCGGCGAGGTGGTCGGGCAGGTGGTGCATACCATGCAAGGCATTACCGACAGCTCCAGGCGCATCGCCGACATTATCGGCGTGATCGACGGCATTGCGTTCCAGACCAATATCCTGGCGCTGAACGCGGCGGTGGAGGCGGCCCGGGCCGGCGAACAGGGGCGCGGTTTTGCGGTGGTCGCGGCCGAGGTGCGCAACCTGGCGCAGCGCAGCGCCCAGGCTGCCAAGGAAATCAAGGAACTGATCGGCGATTCCGTCGACAAGGTGGACGGCGGCTCCGAACTGGTGGCCAGGGCCGGCCAGACCATGGATGAAATCGTGCAGGCGGTCAAGCGCGTGACCGACATCATGGCGGAAGTCACGGTGGCTTCGGAGGAACAAAGCAGCGGCATCGAACAGGTCAACCAGGCCGTGACGCAGATGGACCAGGTCACGCAGCAGAATGCCGCGCTGGTGGAGCAGGTAGCGGCAGCGGCCGGTTCGCTGGAAGGACAGGCGCAGCGCCTGCAGGATGCGGTGTCGGTATTCCACGTGGCCGAGCAGCAGCGCAGCAGCACCCCGCCGGCGCTTGCCAGGCGCGCAGAGCCGGCGCCGGTGAAACGCTCGTCGCCTCCGGTCCTGAAGACGGTCGCCGCCACCAAGACGCGCACCGACGCAGGCAAGCCCGCATCCGTCAAGGTGCAGCAGACGCCGTGGAAAGCGCCCGCGGTCAAGCTGGCGGCATCCAACGCGGATGACTGGGAGACTTTTTAGGCGGTCGGCGAGATGCGGTCGGCAGGGCGCCGGCGGCCCTGAACCGGCTGGATGAAAGAAACGGCGCACGGCGGCAGTCAAGAGGTATACTCGGGAACTATCGAAGATGCCTGTTTGCGGTGACCGCAAACGGGCGATGCGGATGATGTTTTGCCAAACATCCTGATCTGCTCCCTGCCTACCTACACTGATCGAGACCAATCAATGCGCTTGAATTCCACCACTGTCGAATTGCCTTCGGCCGACCGTCCCGCAGGCGCCTTATGACGGCAAGCGAACAGCCTGTGATCCATTGGATCGAGGAAGATCAGCCGCGTTCAGCGCGCTGGCGCTCGGAAAACGGCAACGCCGCACCTAAACGGGTCGTGATTGCCGACGACCGGATGACCGCCGACACCGCTTACCGCCTGGCTTGCGAAGGCACCGGCATGCTCTGGCGCGGCGATTTCCAGAACGCCCGCCAGTTGCTGCAAGCGCTGGCGCGGCGCGCCGAGCCGAAGCCTGGCAAGCGCGGCAAGCCGCGCAAGCAGCCGGTTTCGCCGGTCGACGCCTTCAACCTGCACCGCCAGGCCCAATCGCAGCGGGCGCGCACCCTGGGCATGCTGTTGCTGCCGTTCGACGCCGACTACAGCATTCCCTTGCGCCGCGCACCCGATGTGCAGCTCGCTTGCAACGAAGCTTATGGCGCGCCGGCAGAGCCGTTCGTGGCGTCGCTGCGCGAACTGCTGGGCTTGATCGGCGCCCACGAGTGGCGCAAGAAGGGCGTCGAGATTGCCGCGCTGGGCGCGCGCATCCATCCGCACTACGGCGTGTATTCGCCGGTGCGCGGCGAATACATCGGACTGGCGGCAGCGGCGCCGTTGCCGTCCACCAGGCTGGCTTTTGATATCGGCACCGGCACCGGCGTGCTGGCGGCGTTATTGGCTAAGCGCGGCGTGGAACGCATCGTGGCCACCGACATGGATCCGCGCGCCCTGCGTTGCGCGCGCGAGAACCTGGTAAGGCTGGAGCTGGACGGCCAGGTAACGCTGCTGCAGGCTGACTTGTTTCCTGAAGGCCGGGCGCCATTGGTGATCTGCAATCCGCCCTGGATTCCGGCGCGGCCCAGCTCGCCCATCGAACATGCGGTGTACGATCCCGAGAGCCGCATGCTGCGCGGATTCCTGGGCGGCCTGGCGCAACATCTGGAACCGGGCGGCGAGGGCTGGCTGATCCTGTCCGACCTGGCTGAACACTTGGGCTTGCGCTCGCGCGCCGAGCTGCTGGCGGCGATCGAGGCGGCGGGCTTGAAAGTGCTGGGGAAAGCCGATGTCCGGCCGCAGCATCCGAAGGCCAGCGACGAAACCGATCCGCTGCACGCCGCGCGCGCCGCCGAGCTGACTTCCTTGTGGCGATTGGCGGCAGCTTGAACGGGGCCGATTGAAGAAGATCCGCTTTTTATTGCACCTTGGAAAATATTTGTTGTAAATTCACCGGTTTTTGTGGATATGACCGGCGATTTGTTGTTACCCAATGTTAACGATTGTGAAATATATAAGTTTGGCATTGCTGCAATTAAGCTCCAAATCTAGGCTATCTCTGTTCATCTGACGGCAAAACGGTGAATGCAGGGTCGCGTGGCCTGTCCTGCAACCGATGCAGGCAGTCATCGCGGTATCTCGGGATAACACTGGAAGTGGACGAAATGAACAAGAGCAAGGGTAGGCAGCTTCCGCCAGATCCGCTATTGCCTTTGGACGAATCCGAGCTCGGGCTTGACGATCTGTTCGTGGCCAGCGCCAGGCAAGACCTGGCCAGCATCGAGCAAGCCTTGGCCAGCGGCGACTACTGCGCCATGCAGCAGACGGTGCACCGGCTGAAGGGAGCGGCGATGATTTTTCGCATGGCAGCGATGGTCGACGCCACGCTGCATATCGAAGCCGTCCTGAATACGGGACTGGCCGTCGATCACGCGCAGCTGGCAGCGGCCTGTCTCGCCTTGCGTCGCCAGGTTGAACTGCTTTAGCTGCATCGCTATCCGGTAAAACGGCTATAGTCTCTATATCAAAATCCCAACTTGATATGGAGAGCTCATGGCGTCTGTACATTTACAAAGCAGCACTGGCTATGTCCAGCAAATCCAGGCCCGGTCGCACCAGTTGCAGGCCGACGAACCGCTCGACAACGGCGGCACCGACAGCGGCCCGGCGCCCTACGAACTGCTGCTGGCCGGACTGGCAGCCTGCACCTCCCTGACTTTGCGCATGTACGCCGACCGCAAACAGTGGGAGCTCGGCCTGATCGATGTGCGGCTGCGCTTTTCGCGCGACGAGCAAGGACGGGAAAGGATCGATCGCACGGTCGCCTTTGGCGCTTCGCTCAGCCCGGAACAGATCGGCAGGCTGGGGGAAATCTGCGAGAAGACGCCAGTCACCAAGACCATCAGGCAAGGTACGGAAATCCTGACCACCTTGAATCCGGCTCGGCTTGAGCCGCACGCTTGACCCATCCTGAGGAGAAACGCATGTCAAAGATCGTCGGAGTGGCCGGCAGCCTGCGCAGCGGCTCGCTGAACGCCGCCTTGCTGCGTGCGGCAGCCGAGCTGATGCCGGCCGGCTCGGCGCTGGAAATCGGCACCATCAAAGGGATTCCTCTGTATGACGCCGACCTCGAGCAGGCCGAGGGCATCCCGCCGGCGGTGGCGCTGCTGAAAGAACAGATCGCGGTGGCCGATGCGCTGCTGCTGGTGACGCCGGAATACAATAATTCGATGCCGGGCGTGTTCAAGAACGCGCTCGACTGGCTGTCCCGGCCGCCGGCCGACAGCGCCCGCATTTTTCGCGGCCGCCGGGTAGCGGTGATCGGCGCTTCGCCTGGCGGCTTCGGCACCGTCCTGGCGCAGAATGCCTGGCTGCCGGTATTGCGCACGCTGGGCATGCAGCCTTGGTTCGGCGGCCGCCTGATGGTGTCGCACGCCGGCAAGGCATTTAACGAAAACGGTGAGCTGGTCGATGAGCAGGTGCGCGAACAGCTCAGGGAATTCAACCGGAATTTTGTCGAGTTTCTGAAAAACTGAAATGAAATTCAAAGACTATTACAGCGCCCTTGGCGTCGAACGCACGGCCAGCGCTGCCGAAATCAAGCAGGCTTATCGCAAGCTGGCGCACAAATACCATCCGGACGTCTCCAAGGATCCGGCCGGGGAAGAAAAATTCAAGGATATCGCGGAAGCTTATTCGACTCTGAAGGATACGGAAAAGCGCGCCGCCTACGACCAGCTGGGCAGCCACCAGCCCGGTGAAAACGTTGAGCCGCCGCATGCCTGGCAGCAGGGGTTCAGCGATGGCGGAACTTCCTTTGGCGATGTCGACATGGCCGACATCCTGGCCGCTTTTGCGGCCTCGCGCCAGGGCGGCCGGCCGCGGCCGAGCAGGGGCGAGGACTACGAAGTCAATACCCCCATCACGCTGGAGCAGATTTACGACGGCGGTGAAACCGATGTCCGGCTGAGCATGCCTGAATACGACGAGCACGGCAAATTGCACCGGGTGCCGCGCACCTTCCGGGTCCGCATACCGAAAGGCGCGGAAGACGGCCAGCGCCTGCGCTTGTCAGGCAAGGGCGGGCAGGGCCGCGACGGCGGCAAGCATGGCGACCTGTATGTGACGATGAAGCTGATCCCGCATCCGCTGTACCGGGTTACCGGCAAGGACCTGTATTTCGATTTGCCGCTGACGCCGTGGGAAGCCGTGCTGGGCGCGGTAGTGCAGGTGCCGACGCTTGGCGGCAAGGTGGAATTGAATGTCCCCGCCGGCACCGCCGCCAACCGCCAGTTCCGGCTGGCCAAGCGCGGCCTGCCGTCCGCCGGCGGCGAACCGGGCAACCTGTATGCGGTGGTGAGGATAGAAGTGCCGCCGGCTCCCGCCGCACGCGAGCGCGAACTGTTCGAACAGCTCGCGGCTGAATCCAAATTCAATCCGCGCCTGCATCTTAATTAGGAGGGACGCCAATGACTGCTCTGCTAGTAGAAGCCGTTTGGTTAAACGACATTGCGTTGTGTTCGCTGGATGAGCTGGCGGAATTTTCCGGCCTTAGCCGCGACGAGCTGGCCGAACTGGTGGCGATTGGCGCTATCGAGCCGGACCGGGACTCGGCGCCGGCCTACGTGTTCCGCGCGCAGACGATCGTGCTGGCCAGGACGGCGCGCCGCCTGCGCGACGATTTCGAGCTCGATACGCACGGCGTGGCGATGGCGCTCAATCTATTGCAAAGGATACATGCGCTGGAAGCGCGGCTGGCGGCAATGGATGCCAAGCTGCCGCATTTGAGTTAGCGCCCCGGGCGCATGCGGGCGGATTTTCCGCGCGCTGCGCTTGGCAGCTTCACGCGTGGCGATGTTGATCCTTTTTGCCGATAAATACATCGCCATTTCATTACTTGATGTCGCGGGCGATGCCAAGATGGTGCCGCATCAGGGCGGAGGCCCATTCCCGGTTGCCGTTTTCCAGCGCCTGGATGATTTGCAGGTGTTCCTTGCATGAATCGATCTGGCGTGGATTGCGCTGAAATGCGATATGTTCGCTGACGCGCCGAAGCTGGTTTTGCTGCTGCACCGCCTGCAGCACGAAGCGGTTGTTGGAGAAACGCGCCAGCATTTCGTGGAAAGCGGCGTTGAGGGCAAAAAATGCGCTGGCCGAATAATCGGCTGGCGCCTTCTGCAATAATTTTTCATGCGCCAGGCGGCTGTTCTGCAGCTGGGCGGCGTCAACCTTGAACGTGCTCTCCAGCAGCCCGCCGCACTCCACCATGATCCGGAACTGGTAGCTCTCGGCCATCAGTTCCGGCGAGCCTATCGTCGACGGGAAGTTCCAGCCCTGGCCGCGGCGTTTCTCGATCAGGCCGTCAGCCGCCATGCGCACCAGGGTTCCCCTCAACAGGCTGCGCGGCACCGCGTAGCGCTCCAGGAAATCCGTCTCGGTCATGGTGTCCGGCAGCAGGTTGTTGGCGCGGTCGTCGATCAGGCGCAGATACAGGGTGTCGCCGCTGATGCCGCCGACCACCATTTCCGCGGCTGTTGCGGGCAGCGTATTGCTGCTGACGAAGTAGCCGCTGTTGACGTGATACTCCAGCAGTTCTTGCTCCGCTACCAGGCGCAACGCCGCCTTGACCGGCGTCCGCGAGACATCGAACTGGCTGGCCAGGCCTTCTTCGGTGAGATGGGTTCCTGCCGGCAGTTCACCGGTCGTGATCTGCTGGATCAGCCGGTTTGCCAGGTCAAGCTGCAATGGGCTGGGACGGCTGGGTTTTGTCGTTTTGCTCATTCTGTGCGTGGTCAGGTTTACATTCGCTCAATGTTAAATGATTAATATCATATGAGTAAACTGCAGGGCAAGCGACATATACGCGCGCAATGGATAAGATTAATCTTAAAAGGTAACATTGAATTGATTTTATCAAAAAATTAATACAACATACTTCGAAATTGTCGATTAAACAATTTCGGAGGTTTGTGTATGGACGGCAAGGCGACCCCAACTGAGTCCTTCCCGCAGGTAGATACCTGCGGCTCGCCCTATCAGCGCGGCCGGCAGCACGGCGCGGCGGTGCCCGAGCGCATCGCGCGCAGCGCCAGCCTGTATCGCCGGCAACTGGCGCGGCATAACGTCTGCGCCGAACGCCAGGGCACGCTGGCGCTGGGAATGCGGCCGGCAATCGAGCGCTTCGATCCCGACTACCTGGAGGAAATGCAAGGCATTGCCGATGGCGCCGGAGTGCCGCTGGAGGACGTCATCCTGATTAACTGCCGTACTGAACTATTGTTTGGCCACGGCGAGCTATCGGCGATATGCAAGGAGTTGGACGACCGCTGCGCCAGCCTGGCGGTATTGCCGGAAAACGCAGAAAGCGGGCGCCTGATGGTCGCCCACTGTGCTGACTGGCGGGAAGAGTGCCTCGATACCGGCATCGTCTTGCGGATCAGGCGTGGCGGCAGCCAGGACGAACCCGACCTGCTCATGTTTACCGGCGCCGGCAGCCTGGCGCGGCACGGCTTCAACAGCGCCGGCATGTCCCTGACGGGCGGGTTCCTGGGTTCCGACCGCGATTACCGCCTGATGGCCGGCGTGCCGCTGGTGCTGGTGCGGCGCAAGATGCTGGAAGCACCCAGCATGGGCGCGGCCATGAAACTGCTTTGGCAGACACGGCGCTTCTGTTCCGGCAGCCTGATGCTGGCCCAGGCCCGGGTCGGCGCCGACGGCCAGCATGTCGGCGATGCCGTCAGCCTGGAATGCGCGCCGGATGAAATTTTCTGGCTGACGCCGCAGCACGGCTTGCTGGTGCATGCCAATCACTGGCTGTGCCCGGTTGCGCGCAGCAGGCTGAGCGGGCAGGGGCTGGCCGTCAATCCGGATTCCCTCTATCGCCAGCAACGCGCGGAGACGGCGCTGCTGCACGCCATCAACCAAGGCCCGGGAAAAATCAGCTGGGCAATGGCAAAGAAGGTGCTGGCGGACGATTTTCCGGATTTCGGCGGCGCTTTTCGCAAACCCGATGGCGAAAATGCCGATGCCCGGCCCGCCACAGCCTTGACGACCCTGATCGACGCCGCCGGCGGCGCCATGTGGATAGCGCGCAAACCTTGCCAGCCGCACGCTTTCGCCGAATACCGCTTATAGCCGGACGCGGCCGGCATAGCGGCGTCAGTATTCCTTGATGGCCTCAACGCTGACGTGCAGCGTCACCGCATCGCTGACAAAGGGGACGTAGCGTCCAAGCTTGTAGTCGCTGCGCAGGATCTTGGCGGAGCCGTTGGCGCCGCAGGTTTGTTTGCCGTAAATGAGCATGAAGCGGCAATTGAAATTGCTGATCTCCAGCGTTACCGGATGCGTGATGCCCTTGATCGTCAGGTCGCCCTCGATTTGCGTCAGCTGCTGTTCTTCAAAATGCAGGCTGGACGACGTGAAGCTGATCTTGGGATAGTTGGCGGCGTCGAAGAAATCGCCTGAGCGCATGATCTGGTTGAAGCCGTCGCTGCCGGTGCTGACCGAGGCCGCGTCGATCTCGATGTCTATGCTGCCGCTGTGGTTGGCCAGGTCGATTTCAATCGAACCGGAAGTACGGTCGAAGCGGCTGCGCTGCGTCGACAAGCCCCAGTGGCTGTACTCGAAATAGGAAAAAGTATGCTCCGGGTCGATCAGGTAGCGATCGGCGGCGCTGCACACGCCGGCGCTGAATGCCAGCGGCAGCAGCGCAGCGCGCAGCAGCAGCCTGGCAGCGGGCAGGATTGCAGATGGCTTTGCGGTGGGCGGCGTCATGGTCTTGGGTAAATGGTCGATGGCTACAAGCATCATGCATCAGTCGATATCGATACGCTACAGCTTCGTGGCTATTCTTGCCTGAAAACATTTAAAATGCCACTCTGCAACTGCGGCTGCTATTTGAGTACGCGGCGACATCCCATGCAGTTGATTGCGTTTTAACCATCACAACTTACACCGGAGCGTCAGACATCATGTATGAACTGTATATCGCCAATAAAAACTATTCTTCCTGGTCGCTGCGTCCATGGGTGCTGATGCGCGAGCTTGGTTTGGCGTTCAAGGAACACGTGGTGCCGTTTGCCGATGGCGTTCCCGGCTCCAACTGGGATACGTTCCGCAGTTTTTCGCCGACCGGCAAAGTGCCGGCGCTGAACGACGGCGGCACGGTTGTCTGGGATTCGCTCGGGATAGTCGAATACCTGGCCGAGCGCCATGAAGGCGTCTGGCCCAGCAATCCGCAAGCCAGGAGCTGGGCGCGCTGCGCCGCCGCCGAGATGCATTCCGGTTTCGGCGCCTTGCGTGAAAGCTGCACGATGAACTGCGGCATCCGGGTGCGCATTGAGTATTTGCCGGAAGCGCTCAAGTCGGATATCGCGCGGCTGGACGAATTGTGGAACGAGGGCCTGGAGCGTTTCGGCGGGCCTTTCCTGGCAGGGGCGAATTTCAGCGCCGTCGACGCCTTCTTTGCGCCGGTGGCTTTCCGCATCCAGACCTACAACCTCAAGCTGGGCCCCGCCGCGCATGCTTATGCAGTGCGTTTGCTCGATTTGCCGGCGATGCGGCAATGGCAGGCAGAGGCTTTGGCGGAATCGTGGCGCGAACCTGGCCATGAAGCCGAAGCCAAGGCGGCAGGGACCATCCTGGAGGATCTGCGCAGCGTACCCTCCAAATGAAGCCGGACCGCGTAGCGTGCCATAATATCGCGCATGTTTACGCGTAACGACGACAAGCTGCTGCATATCACCGATTCACTCGCGATCCCGCTCAGTGAGATCGAGATCAGCGCCGTCCGCGCCCAGGGCCCGGGCGGCCAGAATGTCAACAAGGTGTCGTCGGCGATACACCTGCGGTTCGACATCCGCGCATCGTCGCTGCCGGAGTTCTACCAGGAAAAGCTGCTGGCCCTGAACGACCAGCGCATTACCAAGGACGGCGTGCTGGTCCTCAAGGCACAGCAGTCGCGCAGCCAGGAAAAGAATAAGGGCGAAGCCCTGCTGCGCCTGCAGGAACTGCTGTTGAGCGTGACCGTGATTCCCAAGAAGCGGCGGCCAACCGCGCCCAGCCGCAGTTCCCAGCTCAAGCGCGTCGACAGCAAGACCCGGCGCGGCAAGGACAAAGCCATGCGCGGCAAGGTCATCCTTTGATCCTTATCCCGGCATCAGGCGCAGGCGGGTAATTTCAGATGGCGCAAACAGCCGCTTCGGCGGCCCCCAGTAGCCGGTGCCGCGGCTGGTATACACCCACAGGTTGCGCAAGCGGTTGAGGCCGGCCGTATAAGGCTGCTGCAAAGGCACGAACAGATTCCAGGGGAAGAACTGGCCGCCATGGGTATGGCCGGACAACTGCAGGTCGAAGCCGGCATCGGCGGCCGCTGCCGCCGAACGCGGCTGATGTGCCAGCAGCAGTTTCAGCGCTACGCCCGGCGGACTGCCGGCCAGCGCCGCATGCGGATCGCTGCGTTCGGCTTCGTCAAAGTGATGGGCGCTGTAGTCGGTGACGCCGGCCACCAGCAGCGATGCGCCCTGGTGCCGGATGACGACGTGCTGGTTCATGAGCACGGTCAGTCCAAGCCGGCGCACCTCTGCCACCCATTCCGGCGCGTTCGAATAATACTCGTGGTTGCCGGTGACGAAGTAGGCGCCGTGGCGAGAGCGCAGCTTGGCCAGCGGCGCCGTGTGCGCCGACAGTTCCCGCACGCTGCCGTCGACCAGGTCGCCGGTGACCGCGATCAGGTCCGGCTGGAGAGCGTTGACCTTGCTGACGATGGCGTCCAGGTAATTGTGCTTGATGGTCGGGCCGACATGGATGTCGCTGATCTGCACGATGCTGTAGCCGTGCAAGGCGGCCGGCAAGCCGCTGATCGGAATGTCGACATCGACTACCGCCGCCAGGCGGCGCGCATTGAAAAACCCGACCAGGCTTGAAACCGCGGCCAGCGCCAGCACGGCAAGCGCGCTCCAGAATGCGAATTGATCGTGGTCCAGCTTGAACAGGGGCGATAGCCACAAGCCCAGTTCGCGCAGCAGGGTTGCCAGCAGCAGCGATGAAAAGATCCCCATGGCCAGCATGCCGCCCCACGCCAGCCGGTCGGACAGCGGCTGGCTTCGTATGCCCCTGGCCAGCATGCCGGCGGGGATCAGTAAAAACGATAGCAGCAGCCAGCCGCCTAGCAATACTTGCAAGAACGGGATGGCGGACAGCGCCGGCATCAGGAGCAAGCCGATCAGCGCATGCAGCACGCCCAGCAAGAACAGAACAAGCACGATGGCGAAGCGCGATGGCATGGGGAAACCTGTGAGAAAAATGAATGGGGGGCAACGAGCGGTGACTTGCTTGCTGTCCATATTAGGGCGCGGGCGCCGGCTTCAATAGGCGGGAGCTTATATAAAGCGCGAGATGTATTCGGGAAGCAGCCGGCTTATTCCAATATAATCGGGCAATTCATTCTTTAACAATCACCAATATTTGGTGCTTTTCCGTTAGTTATGCCCCTTTTGAAGCGAAATCCTGTCATTTCCCGCCTGTTTTGTACTGTCTGTTTAGCTGGGCTGCTGTCGGGGCTTGCGTATGCGGGACCGGCATCGGCCGCCGCGGCCGTTGCCGATAGCGCCAGCCCGGCCCGGCCGCGTATCGGCCTGGTGCTGTCCGGCGGCGGCGCCCGCGGTTATGCCCACCTGGGCGTGCTGCAGGCGCTGGAAAAAATGCATATTCCTATTGATTATGTTGCCGCCACAAGCATGGGGGCGGTGGTCGGCGGCTTGTATGCGAGCGGGCTGTCGGTCGATGAACTGGACCGCATCCTGACCGAGACCAACCTGAGCGATATTGCGTTTGACCGCAATGAACGCGCGGACCTGCCGCAATCCCAGCGCGAGGACGATTATCAATATCCTATCGGCCTGTCGGCCGGCTACGGCGACGGCAAGCTGAAGCTGCCGGCCGGCCTGGTGCAGGGTAATAACCTGCTGGCGCTGCTGCAGAACTGGACTCCGCAGCTGCCGGCGAATATTTCGTTCGACAAGCTGCCGACGCCGTTCCGTGCCGTGGCGACCGATCTCGGCAGCGGCGCTGAAGTGATCCTGAGCCAGGGTTCGCTGCCGCGCGCAATCCGCGCTAGCATGGCGGTGCCGGGCCTGTTCGCGCCGCTCAAGCTGGATGGCCGCACGCTGGTGGATGGCGGCCTGGTGGGCAATTTGCCGATATCGCTGGCGCGCAGCATGGGCGCCGACATCATCATCGCGGTCAATATCGCCACCGACCTGCAAGATCCTTCCACCCTCGAATCGCCGACCGCGGTGGCGCAGCAGATGGTGACCATCTTGATCCAACAGAACGTCAGGCATGAGATCGGCACGCTCAAGAAACAAGATGTGCTGATCGAACCGAACCTGGGCGACCTGTCGTTTGCCGATTTTTCGCGCGGCAAGGATGGCGTCAAGGCCGGCTACGATGCGGCCGAGCGGCAAAGCGCCAAGCTGGCCGCGCTGGCGCTGCCGCCGCAGCAATGGAAAGAATATCTTGCGGCGCGCAGCGCCGGCGGTCCGGTGCTGGCACAGGATACCCACATCGACGCGATCGAAATCCGCAGCAACGGCCGGGTGCCGACGGCGGTGGTGCGCCGGGCGCTGGAAGTCAAGGAAGGGGATTTCTACAATCCGGTGGCGCTGAACAAGGATGTGGCGCGGCTGGCGACCAACGGCGATTTCAAAAGCGTGGCACAGGAACTGGTGACCGAGAACGGCCGCAACGTGCTGAAAGTGGATGCCGATGCAAAATCTTGGGGGCCGCACTTCCTGCTGTTCGGTTTGGGTGTGTCGAATAATTTTGACGGACGCGGCGATTTCAACCTGCAGATCGGCCATCGCTTGCCGTGGATTACCGAGAGCGGACTGGAATGGCGCAACGATGCGGTGCTGGGCAGCAAGCAGGCTAGCCTGCATACCGAATTGCGGCAGCCGATATGGAATACCGTAGGTTTGTATGTGGCGCCTTATGCCGAATATGCACGCCGTCACCTGGATATCTTTTCCGATGACGCCGTCACCTCGAAGACCGTGCCGGTGACGGCTTATCGGGTAGATACCACCAAGGTCGGCTTCGACCTCGGCGTGCCCATCGGGCGGCTGGGCGAGTTCCGGGCCGGTGTCTATTATCAGTGGCTGATGGCGAAACCTACTTACAGCCTGGATTTTCTGCCGGCCGAGTTCACGGATTTCTTTCCTGAGTTCATCATTCCGTCATATCGTGTCAATCAGCCGGTAGTCCGCACCCAGCTTACCGTTGACCAGCTTGACGACCCGCTGTTTCCGCGCAAGGGCTATTACCTGTCCGCCGTCAGCAACGTGGCGTTCGGCGGCGCCGCCAACAGCTACAGCGATGCCCAGGGCAAGGTGCTGTGGGCCGGCAGCCGCGGCCGCGATACGCTCAACCTGGCGCTGGAAGCGGCCGGCACCTACGGCAACGAATCGAACGACGCCAGCGGCAATGGCGGGCTGGGCTTTTCCCTGGGCGGATTCCAGCATTTGTCTGCCTACGCCCCGCAGCAGTTCACCGGCAACTACCTGCTGTATGGCCGCATGACCTATCTGCGCGACATGCCGGAGCTGAACCTGCCCGGGTTGCGCAATACCGTATTAGGCACCAGCATCGAGGTCGGCGACGTCTGGGCGACCCGCGATACCTTTGGCGTCGGGCCATACAAGAAAAGCGCGAGCATGTTCCTGGGCGGCAGCAGCTTCCTCGGGCCTCTGTATTTCGGCGCGGCGATAGCGCCGCGCGGCGTCTGGAACCTGTACCTGCAATTGGGGCGCGTATTCTAGGACCGCCGGCGCGTGGCGCGCATCAAGCCTTGTCGGCGCCGCGCACCCGCCGCGGCGGCACCGGCGGGTAGCCGAAAAATTCCAGCACGCTGTTGGTGACCTGTTCCCGGTCATTGTCGACGCAAATCATGTGGTAGCTGTTTTCCAGCACCGCCACGCGTACATCCGGCAGCGCCCTTTGCAGGAATTCAGCCGATTTCAGGCTGGTCAGCTCATCTTCGCGCGCATGCACCACCAGCGTCGGACAGGTAATCCGGTGCGCTCCGGCCAGCACCTTCTTGCGCAGGCGGTCGACCTGGCGGATGCAGGCCAGCGGCACCCAGCGATAGTGGAAATTGTCGCCGCGCGCGAACTTGGCCTTGACGATGGCGCGCACCGTGGCGTTCTTGATGCCGAACGGTTCGTCTTCTTCCACTTTCATCCTGCTCGCCATGCCGGGAATGCAGTACACCAGGTACCGCAGCTGACGGTACCAGGGAGTTGACCAGCCGTCGATGAAGACCGGCGGCGCCAGGGTCACCAGCTTGCCCTTGCTGTGCTGCACCCGTTCGCACAAGGCCAGCGCCAGCAGCGAACCCAGGCACATGCCCATGACATGGAAGGTATCGTATTGCGGCGCCAGTTCGCGGTAGCTGGCGGTGACCGCATCCAGCCAATCCTCGTAGCTGACCGGCACCAGGTCTTCCGGCTGGCTGCCGTGGCCGGGCAGGGTGACGGCGTGGGTTTCCACGCCGGCGCGCTGCAGCACCTTGTGCATCGAGCCAAGGTCGAATTGGGTGCCGCCCAGGCCGTGAATCAGCAGGGCGCCGGTGCGAACACTCATATGACAACCGGCCCGTGGCCCCGTTGCCGCGCGTCCTCCTTGAGGTGGAGGCGCCAGGCGCCAGCCACCATCGCGACCGATTCGTCGGCATCCAGCAGCACTGCGCTCATGTCGCTCACATGGCTGACTTCTCCCGCCGGCAGCAGCAGGCGGAAAGCAAGGTCGGGGCGGGCGTCGTCGTCACTGTCGTCCAGCCAGCGGCTGCGCAATTGCTGGCGGTCGTCGGGATGGACATGCGCCAGCACCTGGTCGAGGTCGCTGAAAGCGGCGTTGCCGATGCCCAGCAATCCTTGCAGGTCGCCGTTCCAGCATAGTTTTTTGCTGTGCGGATCGATGCTGTAGACCAGTTGCCGGCTGACGGTCAGCGCCAGTTCGACGTCGCTTTTCCATTGCGCGGCGTCTTCGTGCAATTGTTCGCGGGTAGTCTTGAGGGCGCTGATCAGCAGGCAGAGCAGGGCGGCGACGGCAAGGTACAGCTGGGCCTCCAGCAGCGAATGCTTGGAATAGGTATCGGCAAATGCTGCGAACGGTCCTTCGCCCTGCACCGTGTTGAGCAAGGCAAAGAAAGCCAGCATGGCAACCGCCAGCGAGCCGCCGCGGCCGCCCCACAGCAAGGTGACTACAGCAGCGAAAAACAGCGGGATGTAGGTTAGCGCAAAATTGACGCCGGCCGAAAATCTGCTGATGCCGGTGCCATCGAAAATCACGAAAGCCGTTACCCCCAGGGCCAGGAACGCCGCCAATCCCAGCAGGAAATCGCTGCGGTCCATGCCGCCCGAACGCATGGCGTGGAAACGCGACCAGCCGGCCAGCACCGGCGTAACGATCAGGATGCCGACCAGGTCGGACGCAGCCCAGACGCGCGCCGTGGGCCAGAACGGCGCATGCTGCACCAGCGTGAACCAGGCTGCGCCGATCGCGGCGCTGATCGCGCTGCAGGCAACGCCGGCGATCAGCAGGCCGCGCACGAAATACAAACCTTCCATCGGCAGCTGCGCCTTGCGCACCAGCGCCACCACGATCGCGGCGATGCCGATTTCATCCAGGGCAAACAGCGCCACGCGCAGCAGGTTGCGTTCTTCGATAACGCCCAGCAGCAGCTGCGCCAGCACGAAGCCGATCAACAAAGGCAGCCAGCGCGAAGTCGTGGTCAGCATGAACGCGGCGACGGTGACGCCGGCCGGCAGCCAGATATAGCCGGTGGTCGCAATCGGGCCGTTGAGCTGATGCGACATATAGCCGGTGACCAGGTAGAGCAAGCCCCACAGCAATGCTATGACAGTCTGGTTGGTCAGTTTCACGATGGATATCCTTATGGCGTTGACGTTCTTGCGATCTGAAAAAGACGGCGGGCAAGAGGTCGCTCATTATATGGTGAATCTGGAAAGAATTTGGTCGAAGGCAAGAGCCGGAGCGCGGCTGTCAAGGTTGACAGTTACGCGGCGGCAGGGCTTGGTCCGAGAATCGATCGGCTGGCGGCCTTTTCTTTTACCTGAATCCTTACATCTCTGGAGGTCCGATGAAAAAAGCATTGCCTTGCTCGTCCCGGTTCGCTTTATTGCTGGCGCTGACGACGCCGCTGCTGGCGCAGGCGCACGGCTACATCGACGCGCCCAAATCGCGCGCGTTCATGTGCAAGACGCAAGAGAATGCTGCTTGCGGCGCGGTGCAATATGAACCGCAGAGCGTCGAAGGACCAAAGGGATTCCCCGCCGCGGGGCCGGCTGACGGCGTCATTGCGGCCGCCAGCCTGCCGCAGTTTGCGGAGCTGAACGCGCAAACCCAGGGGCGCTGGAAAAAGGTGGCGTTGAAGGCTGGGCAGAATGACTTCACCTGGTATTTTAGCGCCGGCCACATGACGCAGGACTGGCGCTACTACATCACCAGGCAAGGCTGGAACCCGAACCAGAAGCTGAGCCGCGATTCTTTCGAGCTGCAGCCGTTCTGCATCATCAAGGGCGGCTTCGCGCCGGCCAGCAATACCCGCGTGAAGCACAGCTGCACCATTCCGGCGGGCCGCAGCGGCTACCACGTGATCTTGAGCACCTGGAATATCGCCGATACCGGCAATGCCTTCTACCAAGTGATCGACGCCGAAATCCCGGCCGCAGCCGTGGTGAATCCGCAGAAAGTGCTGCTCAATCCGTTCAAGTAAAACAAAGAGGGCGGCAGCGCCGCCCGTTTCAAACCGGGACCGGAACAGCCATGGCGAGCCGATGCCCGCTCGGGACTCGTCGCGCCTAGGCTAAGGCAATTTGCTGATAATATGCATCGTGTTTGCGTTGATGGCGCGCCGCGATGCCCGGCTAATGCTGATATCCGCCAAGTACCCCGGATCAGCTCGGTGAAATACTGGGAATTTTGCGGAGAGCTAGGCCTTCGCGCTTGCTAACGAAGGCCTAGTCTATGGTATATGGTGCCCACGGAGGGACTCGAACCCCCACACCTTGCGGCACATGGACCTGAACCATGCGCGTCTACCAATTCCGCCACGTGGGCTTGAGAGAGCGAGATTATAAGCTAATGCAGGAATAAGTCAACCTAGTCATAACGATATGTAGATATAAATTGCTTGGTTAGGAGAATGTCATAATCCTCCGTTACACTAAGCCTTGATGAATAACAACCTGTTGAAAATAGCCTTTTGAGCCAATATTCCTACACTATCCCCAGCCGGGAGGAAATTCTCGGCCTTCTGCGCACCTCCGCCGAGCCGCAAAACGCCGCCGCCCTGGCTACCGCGCTTAGCGTCAAACCTGATGAAATGGACGGTTTGACGCGCCGCCTGAATGCCATGGAGCGCGACGGCCAGATCAAGCCCGACCGCAGCGGCGTCTACAAGCTGACCAATTCTCCCGGTTTTATCGAAGGCCGAGTCAGCAGCCATCGTGACGGCTACGGCTTCCTGATTTCGGACGAGGGCGGCGACGACGTTTTCCTGCCGGAAAAGGAAATGCAGAAAGTGCTGCATGGCGACCGGGTGCAGGCGCGCATCGTCGGCACCGACCGCCGCGGCCGTCCCGAAGGGACGATCGTCGAGGTGGTGGCGCGGGCGAATACCCATGTGATCGGCCGTTTGCTGAATGAAAACGGGGT
The DNA here is from genome assembly GCF_059418905.1 of Collimonas sp. GW821-FHT07E08. Classification (NCBI taxonomy): domain Bacteria; kingdom Pseudomonadati; phylum Pseudomonadota; class Betaproteobacteria; order Burkholderiales; family Oxalobacteraceae; genus Collimonas; species Collimonas sp. GW821-FHT07E08. Next base: position 99,402 of record NZ_JBWKQR010000016.1, read on the forward strand.
CTGGGTGATCGCTCCCGAAGACAAGCGCATCGGCCAGGACATCATCCTGGCGGGTTCGCCGGGCAAGGCCAAGGCCGGGCAGGTGGTGAGCGTCCAGCTCACCGAACAGCCTTCGCGTTATACCCAGCCGGTGGGCAAGATCGTCGAAATCCTGGGCGATATCGACGATCCGGGCATGGAGATCGAAATTGCGGTGCGCAAATACGGCGTGCCGCACGAATTTTCCGAAGCCGCCAAGAAACTGGCCGCCAAGCTGCCAGGCGAAGTGCGCGCCACCGACCTGGGCGACCGCGTCGACCTGCGCGACGTGCCGCTGGTGACGATTGACGGCGAAGACGCGCGCGACTTCGATGATGCCGTGTATTGCGAACCGATCAAGATCGGCCGCGCCAACGGCTACCGCCTGATCGTGGCGATCGCCGACGTCAGCCATTATGTCAAGCCTAACGATGCCCTGGATGTCGATGCGCTGGAGCGCAGCACCTCGGTATATTTCCCGCGCCGCGTGATCCCGATGCTGCCGGAGAAACTCTCCAACGGCCTGTGCTCGCTCAACCCGGACGTCGACCGCCTGACCCTGGTATGCGATGCGGTGATCAGCGCCAAGGGCGAGATCAAGGCTTACCAGTTCTATCCTGCTGTCATCCATTCGGCGGCACGCCTGACCTACACCGAAGTGGCGGCAATCCTGGGCAACACCAAGGGCCCGGAAGCCGCCAAGCGGCCCGGCCTGGTGCCGCACCTGCTGCACCTGTACGAAGTGTTCCACGCCTTGCTGCAGGCTCGCCAGGCGCGCGGTGCCATCGATTTCGAGACCACCGAGACTTACATCGTCTGCAACGCCGCCGGCAAGATTGAAAAAATCCTGCCGCGCACCCGCAACGATGCCCACAAGGTGATTGAAGAGTGCATGCTGGCGGCCAACGTCTGCGCGGCCGACCTGATGGAACGCCACAAGCATCCGGGACTGTTCCGCATCCATGCCCATCCGACCAAGGAAAAGCTGACCATACTGCGCACCTTCCTCAAGCAGGTCGGCCTGACGCTGGCCGGCGGCGACACGCCGTCCGCTTCCGACTATGCCGCCCTGATGCCGAAGATCAAGGCGCGGCCGGATGCCTTGCTGTTGCAGACCATGCTGCTGCGTTCCATGCAGCAGGCGGTCTACAGCCCGGAAAACATCGGCCACTTCGGTTTGTCGTATGAATCGTATGCGCATTTCACCAGCCCGATCCGGCGCTATCCCGATTTGCTGACCCACCGCACCATCAAGGCGATCCTGCAAGGCAAGCGTTACGAACCCAAGGGTTTCGACACCAGCTCGCTGAACACCATGCTGTCGCCGGCCGGCCGCAAGAAACAGGCGGAAGACAAGGCCGCGGGCAAGAAAAGAAACGAAGGCAGCCTGGCGGTATGGGAAGCGCTCGGGGTCCATTGTTCCGCCAACGAACGGCGCGCCGACGAAGCGTCGCGCGATGTCGAGGCGTGGCTCAAGTGCTATTTCATCCGCGACAAGCTGGGCGAAGAATTCACCGGCGTGATTTCCGGCGTCGCCACTTTCGGCATTTTTGTCCAGCTCGACGCTTTGTACATCGAGGGCCTGGTGCATGTCACCGAACTGGGTGCGGATTATTTCCAGTACGACGAAGCGCGCCACGAATTGCGCGGCGAACGCACCGGCATCCGCTACCAGTTGACCGACCGGGTCACGGTGCAGGTGAGCCGGGTCGACCTGGATGCACGCAAGATCGACCTGCGCCTGGTCAACGAGCCAGGCATCAAGACCGTGCTCAAGAATGAAGCCCGGCGTGCCGACAGCGAGCAGGGCCGGGGCGCCAAACCCAAGGCCGGCGGCAAGGCTGCGCCGCCGAAAAAGACCGGCAGCCGCGTCACGACCGCGGCCAAGACCACCGCCCCTGGCAAGGCCAAGAAGGCCAAGACCGCCAGCGTCGCAGAAAAAACGCGCGCGCCAAAAGCCTTCACAAAATCGAGCAAGCGTAAAAGATAGATCGATTGATAGATAGATTCTGAGAATATGAAAAGTAAAATGATTTTCGGCTTTCACGCCGTCACCGCGCGTCTGCGTCATGAAGCATCGTCGGTGGAAGAGATTTATGTGGATGCCGGCCGCGTCGACCGCCGCATGCAAGACCTGCTGAATGCCGCCAAGGCGGCCGGCGTGCGTGTGATCCCGGTGGATGACGCACGCTTGTCGAATATTGTCGGCACCCGCCGCCATCAAGGCGTGGTGGCAAAAGCCGGCGAGCTGTCGCTGGCGCGTAACCTGGATGAGCTGCTGGATGCGATCGTCGGTCCGCCGCTGCTGCTGGTGCTGGACGGCATCACTGACCCGCACAACCTGGGTGCTTGCCTGCGGGTAGCCGATGGCGCCGGCGCCCATGCCGTGATCGCACCGAAGGACCGCGCGGTAGGCTTGAATGCGACCGCCGCCAAGGTTGCCAGCGGCGCCGCTGAAACCGTGCCTTACATTACCGTGACCAACCTGGCGCGCACCTTGCGCGAGCTGAAAGAACGTGAAATCTGGCTGATCGGCACCAGCGAGGATGGCGAAAAGGGTTTGTACGAAGCCGATTTTTCCGGGCCGGCAGCGCTGGTCATGGGGTCCGAAGGCGAGGGCATGCGCCGCCTGACGCGCGAAACCTGCGACGTGCTGGTCAACGTGCCGATGTTCGGCTCGGTTGAAAGCCTGAACGTCTCGGTAGCGTCCGGCGTCTGCCTGTACGAAGCCCGCCGCCAGCGCATGGCCAAGGGTTGTTGATCCCGATCTGCCTTATCCATTCTGAATCACGCCGCCGGTCTGTCCTGCGTGGCGGCGATTCGGATGTTTCCAGTCCGGCCTGAAACCGGTTCATCGGTTTCCCCGACTTTCGCAGCAAAAGACGGCAGGCGCAATTTGGAATAACATTACGCCTCCGCATACATCCGACACCCTTATGTTCAGCCGCATTCGTGAAGACATTGCCAACATCATGGCGCGTGATCCCGCCGCACGCACCCAGTGGGAAGTGCTGACTTGCTATCCCGGCCTGCATGCCATCATCCTGCACCGCTGGGCGCATCATTGCTGGCACAACGGCTTCAAATGGCCGGGCCGTTTCATTTCGCAGGTGGCGCGCACTTTTACCGGGATTGAAATCCATCCCGGCGCAACCATAGGCCGGCGCGTATTCATCGACCACGGCTTCGGCGTGGTGATCGGCGAAACTGCTGAAGTCGGCGACGATTGCACGATATACCAGGGCGTCACCCTCGGCGGCACCTCGCTGAACAAGGGCGCCAAGCGCCACCCGACCCTGGCGCGCGGCGCCATCATCGGCGCCGGCGCCAAGGTGCTGGGCGGCTTTACGGTGGGCGAGGGCGCCAAGGTCGGTTCCAACGCGGTGGTGGTCAAGGAAGTGCCGCCGGGAGCGACCGCGGTCGGCAATCCCGCGCGCATCGTCCAGAAAGAAAGCAGCGGCGGCAAGGATGAGGCCGCGGCGCGCATGTTTGCCGCCTACGGCGTTACCCCCAACGGCGACGATCCCTTGTCCAAGGCGTTGCACGGCTTGATCGACAACGCCGCCGCGCAGGAGCATCAGATAGAACGCATCATCGCCTTGCTGAAGAAGTCGGGCATTGCCTGCGAAGGCTTGCCTGAACTAGAGAAATTTGATCCGGACCAGCTCAACAAGCTGGTCGAATAAGGCGGCGTGCCAGGAGGCAGAGTAATGAATCAGGAAGTGAGCGGTATCCCGGCTGGCGACGTACCGATCGTTGAGGGCGCAGCCGATGAATTCCTCGACCAGTTTGAAGTTCGCGTACTGGCGGTCCTGGCCGAGAAAGAGGCGCTGACGCCGGACAACTATCCCTTGTCCCTGAATACCTTGACCAATGGCTGCAACCAGCTGTCGAGCCGGGATCCGGTCATGGCTATCGCCGAATCGACTGTGCTGGATGTCCTGCAGCGCCTGATGCAGCGCAAGCTGGTGGTTGAAGTAAACCAGGCCGGCGCCCGGGTTGCCAAGTATGAACACCGGATGCGCGTCAAGTGGCTGTTGGAGCAGGACAAGCTGGCGGTGTTGACGATCTTGATGCTGCGCGGGATCCAGACCGCGGGCGAGTTGCGCAGCCGTAGCGGCAGGCTGCATGAATTCGGTTCGGTGGCAGAGGTAGAAACGGCTTTGCAGTTCCTGGTCGACAAATATCCGCCGCTGGTGGCGCGCCTGGCGAAAGCGCCCGGCACCAAGGAATCGCGCTACGCGCACCTGCTGGCGGGCGAAGAGCTGCTGGAGCAGCAGGCGATTGCGGATGCGATGTCAGGCAGCGCCTCGGTGGTGAAAAGCGCCAGCCAGGACAGGATCGCCCAGCTGGAAGACGAGGTTGCCGGCTTGCGGCGGCAAATGGATGATTTATCGGCGCAGTTTGCCGAATTCAAGCGGCAGTTTGATTAAGCGGTTCGTTAGGCGAGTTCCTGGCCGTCATGGCCAAAGCGCCGGATCGCACCGTCGGCATCGATTGCAATCCAGCCGCCTCGCTGCGCCTTGACGTCGTATTCCCAATCCGGCAATACGTAACGGCTGCGGGCGGTCTTGCCTTCGCCCGAGAGGTGATGCGCGGGCCTGTGGGTATGGCCATGGATCAGGGTGTCGGTGGCGGTGCTGTCAAACAGGGCATCGATCGCTGCCTGGTTGACGTCCATGATTTCCATCGTTTTGTGGCGCTGTTCTTCCTGGCTTTCCTTGCGTACGCCGGCGATGATCGCCTTGCGCTGCGCCAGCGGCAGCGCGAGGAATTGCGCCTGCCATTGCGGTTGCCGCACCTGTGCGCGAAATTCCATGTAAGCCAGGTCGTCGGTGCACTGGGCATCGCCATGGGCGATTGCCAGGCGCCGGCCGCCCACGGTGATGACTGACGGGTCCGGCAGCATGGTCATGCCGGCCGCTTGCGCGAAGCTGTCGCCCACCAGAAAATCGCGATTGCCTGCAATCCAGAAAACCTGGACGCCGCTATCGCTGACCTGCCGGATCGCTGCGGCAATTTCACGGTTGTACGGCGTTTCCAGGTCGTCGTCGCCAGCCCAGTACTCGAACAAGTCTCCCAGCAGATACAGTTGCGGCGCCCGCTTTGCCTGTTCCTGCAGGAAATCCAGGAAAGCTTGGGTGGTGCGCGGGTGCGCTGCCTGCAGGTGCAGGTCGGAGATGAACAGCGCCTGGACGGCGCCGGGCTGGTTCGAGACTGAGGCTGTCATGAGCAAGAGCTAAGCCTGGGCTATCAAGCGACGACTTCGGCTTTTTCGATGACGACGTCATCTGTCGGCACGTCGGCAAACATGCCGGAGCGGCCGGTCTTGACTTTTTCGATGGCGTCGACGATCTCGGTGCCTTCGACTACTTTGCCGAATACGCAATAACCCCAGCCGTCCTGGCCTGGATAGTCAAGGAAGCTGTTGTTCTTGACGTTGATGAAAAACTGCGCGGAGGCCGAGTGCGGCGCCGAAGTACGGGCCATCGCCAGCGTGTACGGCTCGTTCTTGAGGCCGTTCTTGGCTTCGTTTTCGACTGGATCGTTGGTTGGCTTCTGTTTCATGCCTGGCTCGAAACCGCCGCCCTGCACCATGAAGCCAGGGATCACGCGGTGGAAAATCGTGCCGTTGTAGTGGCCGGCATTAACGTAGGCCAGGAAGTTTTCGACGCTCTTCGGCGCTTTTTCCGCGTCGAGTTCGATCTTGATCTTGCCGTGGTTGGTAGTGAGGAGGACTGCCATGGTGTTTCCTATCAGATGGTTGAAAATGGGAAGGGCAAAAACGGGAATTATTTGGTTACTGTAGCCGATTCGATGATAACCGGCGTGGTCGGCACGTCCTGGTAGGCGGTCTTGACCTTCTTGATCTTGTCGACTACGTCGGCGCCCTTGATGACCTGGCCGAATACCGCGTAACCCCAGCCGTCGCGGCCCGGGTAGTTGAGGAATTCATTGTTGTTGGTATTGATGAAGAATTGCGCGCCAGCCGATTGCGGATCCGCGGTGCGCGCCATGGCGATGCTGTAAGGTACGTTCTTGAGGCCGTTCTTGGCTTCGTTTTCTACCTTGTTCGGCGCCGGTTTCTCCACCATGTCCTTGGTCATGCCGCCGCCCTGGATCATGAAATTCTCGATGACGCGGTGGAACACCGTGCCGTTATAGTGGCCGCTGTTTACATAGCCCAGGAAATTCTTGACTGTCTTCGGCGCCTTTTCCGGATTGAGTTCGATGACGATGTCGCCCATATTGGTCTTCAACAAGACATGGGGCTTGTCTGCAGCGCTGGCTAACGACGGGTTGCCCAGGAAACAGGCAGCCGTCAATGCCGAAGTCAACGCCAGGGTGAACGTGCGGCGGGACAGTCTAAGAGATGCTGGCATAAAAAAATCCTTCATGTAAGTGGTACCGCTTTCATGTCTCATGTGGTGTAATTTCGCTTTTCAGTAATGATATACTGCGGCGAAAAGCAACATTTTATCAAACTAAACACTGCAAAAGAGTTTTGGCGATTCAGTTGTACTGATGTCCGCACCGCAAGTGCGCGAATGGGTAAAACGGCGTGCAATATTTCTGTGCTTTAATTCTGTGCCTTATTTCTGTCGGTAGGCAGTAACTTCCCATGAGCGACCTGAAAATATATAACACGCTGGCGCGTGAGAAGCAGCCGTTTTCTCCAATCGAACCGGGCAAGGTCCGCATGTATGTCTGCGGCATGACGGTTTACGACTATTGCCATCTTGGTCACGGACGGGTGATGGTGGTGTTCGACATGGTGCAGCGCTGGCTGCGCCAGTCGGGCCTGGACGTTACCTACGTGCGCAACATCACCGACATCGACGACAAGATCATCAAGCGCGCCGTGGAAAACGGCGAGACCATCTCGCAGCTGACCGGCCGTTTCATCCAGGCCATGGACGAGGACGCGGCTGCGCTTGGCGTGCAAAAGCCGGACCACGAGCCGCGCGCCACCGCGTTCGTGCCGCAGATGCTGGCCTTGATCGAAAAACTTGAACATAAAGGCCTGGCTTACCAGGGCAGCGACGGCGACGTCAATTATTCGGTGCGTGATTTTGCCGGCTATGGCAAGCTGTCGGGCAAGTCGCTCGACGACCTGCGCGCCGGCGAGCGCGTCGACGTCAACCTGGGCAAGCGCGATCCGCTCGACTTCGTATTGTGGAAAGCGTCGAAGGAAAACGAGCCGGAAGAGGTCAAATGGCGCTCGCGCTGGGGCCAGGGCCGGCCGGGCTGGCATATCGAGTGCTCGGCGATGGCCGAGCAATTGCTGGGCCAGCAGTTCGACATCCACGGCGGCGGCCAGGATTTGCAGTTCCCGCACCACGAAAATGAAATCGCCCAATCGGAGGGCGCGCACGGCCACCAGTTCGTCAACTACTGGATGCACAACGGCTTTGTGCGTATCGATGACGAAAAAATGTCCAAGTCTTTGGGAAATTTTTTCACGATCCGCGACGTCCTGAAAAAATACGATGCGGAAGTGGTGCGTTTCTTCATCCTGCGCGCGCACTACCGCAGCCCGCTGAATTACGCCGACAGCAACCTGGACGATGCCAAGCAAGCACTGACTCGCCTGTACACCGCGCTGAAAGAGGTAGCGGGCGACGCCTTGCCGCTGGACTGGAGCGAGGCCCATGCGGTGCGCGTGGCGCAAGCCATGGACGACGATTTTAATACGCCCATGGCGATCTCCGCGTTGTTCGACCTGGCCAACGAGGTCAACAAGAACCGCTCGCAAGCAGCGGCCCGCCAGCTGAAAGGCCTGGCCGGCGTACTGGGTTTTTTGCAGCGTGCTCCTGAAGATTTTTTGAAAGGCCGCGCACTCGCCGGCAATGAAGTTGTCGGAAATGGCATTGCGCTGGCCGCTTTGTCAGAGCAAGATATCCTACTCAAAATTCAAGCTCGTCAAGCGGCAAAAATGGCCAAGGATTTTTCGACCGCAGACCTGATTCGCAAGGAACTGCTGGCCGAAGGCATCTTGCTGGAAGATAAGCCCGGCGGTCAAACCGAATGGCGAAGGGCGTAACGTAAACATATGCGTATGGAAAAAGCGACAGCGGTCGACTCCGGGCTTTTTGTGCCTTCCTATTGGGAAGACGCCAAGGCCGAGCTGATGAAGCGTGACCGTATCATGCGTAAGCTGATTCCGCAGTTCGGCGACCTGCACCTGGTTGGCCGCGGCGAGGCGTTCACCACGCTGGCGCGTTCGGTGGTTGGGCAGCAGATATCGGTCAAGGCGGCGGAATCTGTATGGCAGAAATTTCTGTTAGTCTGTCCGAAGACGACCCCGGCCCAGGTGTTGAAAGCCGGTCCCGAGCAACTTGCCGCTTGCGGCCTGTCCAAGCGCAAAGCCGACTATATCCTTGACCTGGCCGACCATTTCAAGGCAAAACGGGTCAATGCCGAGCAGTGGATGGAGATGGAAGACGAGGATGTCATCGCCGACCTGACGCAGATCCGCGGCATCGGACGCTGGACAGCGGAGATGTTTTTGATATTTAATTTGCTCCGGCCTAATATTTTGCCTTTGGATGATTTAGGATTGCTTAAGGGCATTAGTGTCAATTATTTTTCAGGGGAGCCGGTTTCGCGCAGCGATGCGCGCGAAGTGTCGGCCAATTGGGAGCCATGGCGCACCGTGGCGACCTGGTATCTATGGCGTAGCCTGGATGCGATGTCTGCAGAATATCAAGTCGTTACCGAGTAATGATTTATCAATAACTTGTTCGGTAATGATGGTTTAATCAAGGGAATAATATGAGTAAAACAACATTCCTCGGCTTCGAACAACCGATCGCCGAGTTAGATGCCAAGATCGAAGAGCTGCGTTTCGTCCAGGACGATTCGGCGGTGGACATTTCGGAAGAAATCGACCGCTTGTCGAAAAAAAGCCAGCAATTGACCAAGGACATCTACGCAAAGTTGACGCCTTGGCAGGTTTCGCAGATTTCACGGCATCCGCAGCGTCCTTACACTATGGACTATGTGAATGAAATATTCACCGATTTCCACGAGCTGCATGGCGACCGCACTTATGCCGACGACCAGTCGATAGTCGGCGGCCTGGCGCGCTTCAACGGCCAGGCTTGCATGGTGATCGGCCATCAGAAAGGGCGCGACACCAAGGAGCGCGCCTTGCGCAATTTCGGCATGCCCAAGCCGGAAGGTTATCGCAAAGCCTTGCGCCTGATGAAAGTCGCGGAAAAGTTCGGCTTGCCGATTTTTACCTTTGTCGATACGCCTGGCGCCTTTCCCGGCATTGATGCCGAAGAGCGCGGGCAATCGGAAGCCATCGGCCACAATTTGTACGCGATGGCTGAACTGAAAGTGCCGCTGATCGCTACCATCATCGGCGAAGGCGGCTCTGGCGGCGCTTTGGCGATTGCGGTCGGCGATGCAGTCCTGATGCTGCAATACGCGACATATTCGGTGATTTCGCCTGAAGGCTGCGCTTCCATCCTGTGGAAAACCGCCGAGCGCGCCGCCGATGCCGCCGATGCCCTCGGCCTGACCGCCCATCGCCTGAAAGCCGTCGGCCTGATCGACAAGATCGTCAGCGAACCGCTGGGCGGCGCCCATCGCGATCCGAAACAGATGGCTTCCTTGCTCAAGCGCGCGCTGGCCGATACGCTGCGCCAGTTCCAGGGAGTCAAGACCAAGGACCTGCTGAATGCACGCCATGAAAAACTGATGAGCTACGGTAAATTCAAGGAAGTGCTGGCTGCAGAATAGGCGTGTCGAATTCATCTACTACAAGTATCAGTGCGTACTTAGAAAACACTTTGGCGGGAATCGCACAGGCGTTCCCCGCAACTGTCTCGCAACAGCCGGCACGGCTGGCTGTGGCCTATAGCGGCGGACTGGATTCCAGCGTCCTGCTGCATGCGGCGGCACAGTACGCCGCCGCGCAAGGCGTCAAGCTGTTCGCTTTCCATATCCATCACGGCATCAGTCCCAACGCAGACCAGTGGCAAGCCCATTGTGCCGCGGCTTGCGCTGCGCTCGATGTGGCGTTCGATACGCGCCGCATCGAATTGCGCCATAGCGGCAAGAGCGGCGTGGAAGAGGCGGCGCGCATCAGCCGTTATGCGGCGCTGGGCGATTTGTGCCGCCAGCGCCAGGTTCCTTTGCTGTTGACCGGGCATCACCTGGACGACCAGGCCGAAACCGTGCTGCTGCAGCTGTTGCGCGGCTCCGGTGCCGCAGGCCTGTCCGGCATGGATCGCTGGAACACGGCGCCGACCTTGCTTGGCGATGATGAATTGCTGATGGCGCGGCCGCTGCTCAAAGTATCGCGTGCGGCGCTGGAGCAATACGCAACGGCGCAGCAGCTGAGGTATATCGAAGACGAATCCAACCATGATCCGCGTTATGCGCGCAACGCCTTGCGCCAGCAGGTGATGCCGGTGCTGGCGCAATATTTCCCTGGATTCCAGGAACGTTTCTCGCGCAGCGCGGGGCACATGCAGACTACGCAACGCCTGCTGATCGACCTGGCGGCGCAAGACATGGCGCTCTGCGCCGACGGCGCCTGCCTCGATCTGCAGCAGGTGCGCCAGCTGAGCGGCGAGCGCATCGACAACCTGCTGCGCTACTGGTTCGGCCTGCATCGCCTGCGCATGCCTTCCAGCGCCTGGCTGAGCGAAATGCGCCAGCAGCTGCTGGAAGCAAAAGCCGACGCGCAGTTATGCGTAACGCATCCCGATTGCCATATCCGCCGTCACCGCAACCGGGTGTTCCTGACGCCGCGCGACGATACCGACCGTTCCGAGATCGAGCCGCAAGCGTTTCGCTGGAACGGCGAGGCCGAGATGCGCTTCCCGCAATTCGGCGGCGTATTGCATTTCGACCAGGCAGAGCAGGGCATCGCCGCCGACTGGCTGCGCGCCCAACCGTTGCAGATTCAATATCGTTCTGGCGGCGAACGCCTCAAGCTGGCGCTGAACCGTCCCACCAAGAGCGTGAAATATCACTACCAGGCCTTCGATGTGCCGCCCTGGGAGCGCGAGCGGCTGCCTCTGGTGAGCAGCGGCAAGCAAATCCTGTTTGCCGCCGGCATCGGCATGGATTGCCTGCAGCTGGCGGCCGGGCCCGGTCCGCACGTTTGCCTGCGCTGGCAGGCTGATGAGTTGTTGTTCAGGCAAGATATCTGATTTGAGGCATAGGCGTTATCGCGCTTTCCGGCCGGTAATCCACTTGTCATAATGGGGCGTTGCAGGTAGAGTAAAGGGTTGATTTTTCTTTTATTGCACTGCCTGCTTCTAGCACCCACCTACACTCCCTATGGCTTTAATCGTCCACAAATACGGCGGCACTTCGATGGGCTCGCCCGAGCGCATCAAGAATGTCGCCAAGCGCGTCGCCAAATGGCATGACGCCGGCCACCAAATCGTCGTGGTGCCTTCCGCGATGTCCGGTGAAACCAACCGCCTGCTGGGCCTGGCAAAAGAAATTACCGCCCAGCCGGACCCGCGCGAACTCGACATGCTGGCCTCCACCGGCGAGCAGGCTTCGGTGGCCTTGCTGGCCATGGCCTTGCAAGCGATAGGCAAGCAGGCGGTGTCCTACGCCGGCTGGCAAGTTGCCATTAAAACCGATTCCGCCCATACCAAGGCGCGTATCCGTTCGATCGACGACACCAAGGTGCGGCAAGACCTGGATGCCGGCAAGGTAGTGATCATCACCGGTTTCCAGGGCATCGACGAACTCGGCAACATCACGACCCTGGGCCGCGGCGGTTCCGATACGTCGGCGGTGGCCGTGGCAGCTGCGCTGCAAGCCGCGGAATGCCTGATCTATACCGACGTCGACGGCGTCTACACCACCGACCCGCGCGTGGTGTCGGATGCCCGCCGCCTGAAGACCGTGACCTTTGAAGAAATGCTGGAGATGGCATCGCTGGGCTCGAAAGTGCTGCAGATTCGCTCAGTCGAATTTGCCGGCAACTACAAGATGCCGACGCGCGTGCTGTCGTCGCTGACCGACCCCTTAATGCCATTGGAAGAAGAAGCAATTTCCGGCACCCTGATTTCGTTTGAGGAAGACACCAAGATGGAACAAGCCACCATTACCGGCATCGCGTTCAACCGCGACGAGACCAAGATTACCGTGCTCGGCGTGCCTGACCGCCCAGGCATCGCTTACCAGATCCTCGGCGCGGTCGCCGATGCCAATATCGAAGTCGACATGATCATCCAGAATCAGTCGGTCGACGGCAAAACCGACTTCACCTTCACCGTCCCGCGCGGCGAATACAACAAGGCGATGGATGTCTTGAACGAGAAGGTCAAGGCGCACGTCGGCGCCGCCAGCATCACTGGCGACGCCAAGGTGTCCAAGGTGTCGGTGGTTGGCGTCGGCATGCGCAGCCATGTCGGCATCGCTTCGCAAATGTTCCGCACCTTGTCGGAAGAGGGCATCAATATCCAGATGATTTCAACCTCTGAGATCAAGATTTCGGTGCTGATCGACGAAAAATACATGGAACTGGCGGTGCGCGCCCTGCACAAGGCTTTTGGGCTGGAAAGCGCTTAATCGCACTGGATCGCGAAAAAAATCACGAAAAAAGCGGTTAATTTGGTGTGGCGTTATTGACCAATGCCCCATGAAAAGTTATTATTCGTGTCCTTAACGCGGCGTTGTTAAAAGCCGTTTTGAGTTTGGAGGCGTGGCCGAGTGGTCGAAGGCACTTCCCTGCTAAGGAAGCATATGGGCTTAAACCTGTATCGTGGGTTCGACTCCCACCGCCTCCTCCAAGAACATGTTCCGATTCGCTCGGAACGTACAAGAAACCGCTTCTAGCCTTGTGCTGATGCGGTTTTTTTGTTTTTGCGGCCGGTTCTTTACCGGTTATTGCTTGCTGGAGCGAACCTTGCTTTGTAAACTGGCTCTTAACAACTGTTAATGTAGTCGGCGGCCGGCCTTGAGGGAACGGCCGCATAATAAAGGTTCCATGGCACGTCATCCATCTTCGTCACAAACAGATATTCCGGCGCCTGGCGGCATTCCAGCCGTCCAGGCGGGGGGCGTAAGCTGGCGTCCCTGGCTGACCATGCTGGTGGTGCTGGTCCTGGGCGCGCTGGTCTTCAAATCCTTGCACGCGCTGCTTGCCGACGTGCACTACCGCAGCATCGTGCATGCGGTCAAGCATACGCCGCTCAACAATCTTTTATTGGCAGTGCTGGCCACCGCCGTCAGTTACCTGTCGCTGGCCGGCTACGATGTGTCGAGCTTGCGTTACGTCGGCGCCAAGGTCAAAGGGACCACCATCGGCCTGACCTCGTTTATCGCCTACGCACTCGGCAACACCGTCGGACTCGGCGTGCTGACCGGCGGCACGGTGCGCATGCGCTTGTACACGGCCAGCGGCGTCGAGGCATCCCAGGTGGCGCAAGCCATTGCCTTCAATGCCGGCGCATTCGGCCTTGGCATGACCACTTTCGGCGCTATCGGCTTGCTGTGGGGAGCGACGCAGGTGCAGGAGCTGGCGCATATCCCGAGCTCGCTGCTGCGCGCGGTGGCCTGCCTGGTGCTGCTTGGCGTCGCCGCTTTTATCCTGCTGTGCCGCATGCGCCGCGACGTGCTGCTGTTCGGGCGCTGGAACCTGCGCTTGCCGGAATCCGGCCTGGCGTTGCGCCAGCTGCTGATCTCTGCCGTCGATCTGAGCGCGGCGGCAGCTACCTTGTGGTTCCTGCTGCCGAGCGGCGTGATCGATTTGCCGACCTTCGTCGCGTTTTATGCGATAGCGATGGCGCTTGGCGTGATCAGCCATGTGCCCGGCGGCGTCGGCGTGTTCGAAGCGGTGATCCTGCTGGCTTGCGCCAACCACGCGCCCACCAGCAAGATCGCGGCGGCCCTGGTCTTGTACCGGGCCATCTATTTCCTGTTGCCGCTGCTGCTGGCGACGATCCTGCTGGCGGCATTCGAGATGCGCGCCGGCGTTGCCGCACCGGTGGCGCGCGCGGCGGTGAAATTGTCGCCATGGCTGCTCACGGCATTGACCCTGGTGACCGGCACCATGCTGCTGGTGTCGGGCGTAACGCCGGCCACCCGCCACGCGGAAGAACTGCTGCGGCTGCATGTGCCCTTGTTCGTGGTGGAAGCATCGCACCTGATCGGCAGCGTCGCCGGACTGGCGATGCTGTTCCTGGCGCGCGGCCTGCTGCACCGGCTCGACGCCGCCTGGTGGGCCTCGCTGGTGCTGACGGTGATCGCCGGCATCCTGGCGCTGCCCAAGGGCATCGCCATTTCTGAATTCATCGTATTGTTCCTGCTGGCCTCGCTGCTGGTGATTTCGCGCAAGCAGTTTGACCGGCGCTCATCCTTGTTTTCGCAGACCTTCGAGCCTGGCTGGCTGATCGCGGTTGCCTGCGTGCTCACCGCCTGCGGCTGGATACTGCTGTTCGCTTACCGCGACATCGACATTGCCGACCGCATGTGGTGGCAATTTGCATTTGACGACTACGCGCCGCGTTCGATGCGGACCTTGATGGTTGTCGCCATCATGGCGTTGGGCCTGGGCCTGTGGCAATTGTTCCGGCGTTCTGCCGGCGTCGCCGAACGTCCCGCCGAAGAGGAGTTGCTGCGCGCCGCCGAGGTCGTGCGCAAGCAGCCCGCGGCGGATGCATGCCTGGCTTTCATGGGCGACAAAAGCCTGCTGTTTTCCGCCTCCGGCAACAGCTTCATCATGTTCGCCAAGCACAACCGCTCTTGGGTTGCGTTATCCGATCCGGTCGGCGACCAGCGCGAATGGTCGGAGCTGATCTGGCGTTTTATCGAACTGGTTGACGGTCATGGCGGCCGGGTCGCGTTCTACAAGGTGCGCCCGCAATCGCTGCCGCTCTATCTCGACGCCGGCCTGCGCGTGTACAAGCTGGGCGAAGAGGCTTATGTGCCGCTCGATCAGTTCAGCCTGCAAGGGCCGCGCCGCGCCAATCTGCGGCATGGCGTCAATCGCGCCGAGCGCGAAGGCCTGAGTTTCTCGATGCTGGCGGTGGAACAGTTGCCGCCATTGATGGACCAGCTCAAGGCCGTCTCGGACGCATGGCTGGCCGACCAGGACACGCGCGAGAAGGGTTTTTCGCTGGGCAGTTTCGACGAGGCTTACATTGCGCGGCAGCCGGTTGCGGTAATCCGGCGCGAGCAAAAAATCATCGCTTTCGCCAGCCTGATGTGTCCGGACGTCTTGCGGATCGAAGCCGCCGTCGACCTGATGCGGCAATTGCCGGATGCGCCGCCCGGCACCATGGAATTCCTGTTCTCGCAGCTGATGCTGCATTTCAAGGAACAGGGCTACCAGCGCTTCGGGCTGGGCATGGCGCCGATGTCAGGCATGAAAGACCACCAGCTGGCTTCACGCTGGCAGCGCTTCGGCCGCATGTTGTTCATGCACGGCGGACGTTTCTACAATTTCCGCGGCCTGCGCAATTTCAAAGACAAGTTCGACCCGGTGTGGGAAGCACGCTACCTGGTGAGCAAGGGCGGGCTGGCGCCGTTGTTCGCCTTCACCGATACGGCCGCGCTGATCAGCGGCGGCCTCAAGGGAGCCATCAGTAAATGAAGCAGAGAATGATTTGCCTGGCGCTGTGCGCGATGGCGTGCCTCGGCAGCAGCGCGCGCGCAGGCGACAGGCATCACAGCGTCAGTCATGGCCGTTTCAAGAGTGTGGAAATCTACCAGCCGGCGGGGCCGGTGAATGGCGTCGTCCTGCTGTTGTCGGGCGACGCCGGCTGGAGCCAGGGCGCAGCCGAGAAGGCGCGTGCGCTGGCCGAACAAGGTGCTTTGGTGGCAGGAATCAGCACGCCGCAATTATTCGCCAGCCTCAATGCCGACGGCGGCGACTGCGCGTTTCCGGACGGCGACCTGGAAAACCTGAGCCGCTTCGTGCAGGCTTATGAAAAAGTGCCGGGATATTATCCGCCGTTGCTGGTGGGAGAAGGTTCCGGCGCCAGCTTTGCCTATGCAATGCTGGCGCAGGCGCCTGCCGGCACTTTCGGCGGCGCCGTCTCGCTCGGTTTTTGTCCTGCCCTGAGTTTGCGCAAACCGCTGTGCAAAGGCGAAGGCGTGCGTTTCAAGGCACGGGCAAAAGGCCAGGGCGTGGACCTGCTACCGGTTTCCCGGTTGCCTGCCGCATGGCGGGTTTTGCCGGATGCGCAACCGCCCGGTGCAGCCCGTTGCGAGGCTGGCGTTACCCGCGCATTTGTCGCCAGTGTCGGCGGCGCTGAACTGATCCAGGCAGCAGGCCAGGATGGACTGGCGCAGCTGAAGTCGGCCTATTCCAGCCTGAATGCAAAACAAGCGGTGGCGGTGCAGGCGCCGCCTGCCGCGGTGTCCGATCTGCCGGTGGTGGAGGTGGCTGCGCTGGCGCCGCCCGGGCGCAACCAGGATGCCGGCACCATGGTGATCCTGATCAGCGGCGACGGCGGCTGGGCCGGCATTGACCGCGACGTGGCAAACGCATTGTCCAAGCGTGGCGTGCCGGTGGTCGGCATCGATTCGCTGCGCTATTTCTGGAGCGCCCGCACGCCGGCATCGACCGCAAAAGACGTTGAGCGCCTGATGCAGTTCTACATGGCGCGCTGGAAAAAGGACAAGGTCGTGCTGATCGGTTATTCGCAAGGCGCCGACGTCTTGCCTTTTGTCGGCAACCGCCTGTCGGGCAAGGCGCTGGCGTCGGTGCCGCTGGTAGCAATGATGGGCCTGGGGAAAAAAGCCGATTTCCAGTTCCATCTGACCAATTGGGTCAGCTCCAGCAATGACGGCTTGCCCATCCCGCCCGAAGTCGCGAAGCTGCCGGCCGGGCTGGCGATGTGCATCTACGGTAGCGAGGAAACCGATTCGGCCTGTCCGAGCCTGGACGCCAGCCGCGTCAAATTGCTCAAGCTGAGCGGCGGCCATCATTTCGACGGCAACTACGAACGCCTGGCCGGCCTGATTCTTGACGCCGCGCGCAAGTAGCGTTGCGGGCAGCTGCAATATCCGATTGATGAATATCTGGTATCACGACAATCAAGCAGACTGCCATGCTGCAGTGCGATATAGTGCTCCTGTCTCCTCCAACACCTCTCAAGGTTTGGATTCAGCCCGCAACGGAAGTTAGCGGGCTTTTTTTTGTCCAAAAATCATCTGCTGCAAAGCAGCGCCGGCCGGCCGATACCCAAACACGTATCTGAAACAGAAAATAATTCATTTGAAACCGGCTGGTTTCCGTCCTAGGATGGTCGCGCCTTTCGAACGTTTTATCTATCTAAAAACATAAAAACGGAGACAGCATGAAAATGACACGCAGAACGGTATTGGGTGCGGCGCTTTGCCTGGGACTGGGATTCGGAATCGCTGCCAGCGCCTATGCGGAAAAGCCGCTGGTGCTGGGTTTTTCCCAGGTTGGCGCCGAAAGCGAATGGCGCACCGCGAACACCGCGTCGATCAAGGATGCGGCGAAACAGGCCGGCGTGACGCTCAAGTTCGCCGACGCCCAGCAAAAGCAGGAAAACCAGGTGAAGGCGATTCGTTCCTTTATTGCGCAAAAGGTCGATGTCATTGCATTTTCCCCGGTGGTCGAGTCGGGCTGGGACACTGTCTTGCGCGAAGCGAAAGCCGCCAAGATCCCGGTCATCCTGACCGACCGCGCAGTCGACGCCAGCGACAAATCCCTGTATGTGACTTTCATCGGTTCGGATTTCATTGAAGAAGGCCGCCGCGCCGGACGCTGGCTGCTGGAACGGGCCAAGACCATGCCCGCCGGCGACATCAATATCGTTGAATTGCAGGGGACAGTCGGTTCCGCTCCCGCCATCGACCGCAAGGCGGGTTTTGCAGAAACCATCGCCGCCAACCCGAAACTGAAAATCATCCGCTCGCAAACCGGCGACTTCACCCGCGCCAAGGGCAAGGAAGTGATGGAAGCCTTCCTCAAGACCGACGGCAAGAAAATCAATGTCCTGTACGCGCATAACGACGACATGGCGATCGGCGCCATACAGGCCATCGAAGAAGCCGGCCTGAAACCGGGCAAGGACATACTGGTGATCTCGATCGATGGCGTCAAAGGCGCGTTTGAAGCGATGATGGCAGGCAAGCTCAACGTCACGGTCGAATGCAGCCCGCTGCTGGGGCCGCAACTCATGAAGGTCGCGAAACAGGTGCTTGCCGGCGAGACCGTTCCCAAGCGCATTACGACCGAGGAGAGCGTGTTTCCGGCCGAGGTGGCAGCCAAGGAATTCCCGAACCGCAAGTACTAAGGTTTTCTACGAAAGGCGGCGGGCGGGTCGCTCGCCGCATCGGGCATGCCTGGTCAGACGGCATGGCTTCGCGTGAGAAATTCGGGATCGCAAGCGGATGAATAAAACAGCAACAGGCGCTGCCGGCCAGGCAGCGGACGGCGTTGCACCGACGCTGGAGCTCAACGGCATATACAAGGCATTCGGCGGCGTCAAGGCGCTGAGCGATGTCGCTTTGCGGCTGTATCCAGGCGAAGTCCACACGCTGATGGGGCAAAACGGCGCGGGCAAGTCTACTCTCATCAAGGTATTGACCGGCGTCTACGCGCCCGACAGCGGCGAGATCCGGCTCGACGGCAGGATCGTGCAGCCGTCCTCCACCCATGACGCGCAAAACCTCGGCATCAGCACCGTGTACCAGGAAGTCAACCTGTGCCCGAACCTGTCGGTCGCCGAAAATATCTTTATCGGCCGCTATCCGAGAAAGTATGGCGGCATCGACTGGAAAGCCATGCAGCAGCAGGCGCAACGCTTGCTGGGCGACCTGCAGATCCATATCGACGTCACCGCGGCGCTGGCCAGGTATCCGCTGGCGATCCAGCAAATGGTGGCGATTTCACGCGCCCTGAGCGTCT
Organism: Collimonas sp. GW821-FHT07E08; assembly: GCF_059418905.1. Taxonomy (NCBI): domain Bacteria; kingdom Pseudomonadati; phylum Pseudomonadota; class Betaproteobacteria; order Burkholderiales; family Oxalobacteraceae; genus Collimonas; species Collimonas sp. GW821-FHT07E08. The sequence goes on from NZ_JBWKQR010000016.1 coordinate 118,291, forward strand.
CTGCCAAAGTCTTGATCCTGGACGAGCCGACCTCCAGCCTGGACGAGGCCGAAGTGCGCTTGCTGTTCGACGTTTTGCGCAAGCTGCGCGGGCAGGGCATGGCGATCCTGTTCGTCACGCATTTCCTGGAGCAGACCTACGAGATCTCCGATCGCATCACGGTATTGCGCAACGGCGTCCTTGAAGGCGAATACCAGGCCAGCGCGCTGAGCCGTTTCGAGCTGGTGAACAAGATGGTCGGCACGCAGCCGCAGCCTGGCAAGGAAAGCGCCGGCGGGGATAAAGAGGCGCGCGTACCGGGCAGCGGCGAGATCGTGCTGCAGGCGCGCGGGCTGGGACGCAAAGGAATACTCGCTCCGCTCGACCTGGACTTCCGCGCGGGAGAAGTATTCGGACTGTGCGGCTTGCTGGGCTCCGGCCGCACCGAGGCTGCGCGCTTGCTGTTCGGCGCGGACAAGGCCGACAGCGGCAGCATCCGCATGAAAGGAGAGCCGGGCCGTTTCAACTCGCCGCGCGACGCCATCGCCGCCGGCATCGGTTTCTGTTCCGAAGACAGGAAAGCCGAAGGCGCAATACTGGAACTGTCGGTACGCGAAAACATCATCCTGGCGCTGCAAGCGCGCGCCGGCCTGCTGCGGGTGATTCCGCGCAAGCGCCAGCAGGCGATCGCCAGCGATTACGTCAAATGGCTGGGCATCAAGACGCCGGATATCGACACACCTATCAGTTCCCTGTCCGGCGGCAACCAGCAAAAGGCCCTGCTGGCGCGCTGGCTTGCGACCGATCCGGCCATGCTGATCCTGGACGAACCGACGCGCGGCATCGACGTGCGCGCCAAGCAGGAGATCATGGACCATGTAATCGCTTTGTGCCGCAAGGGCATGGCGATATTGTTCATTTCTTCCGAAATCCCCGAGGTGCTACGCTGCAGCGACCGCATGCTGGTGCTGCGCGACCGCGAACCCTGCGGTGAATACTTGCGCGGGGAACTCGACGACGAATCGGTATTGCAAGTGATCGCCGGAGAGTGCGAATGAGTATTCCATTGAATCCCGATCCGTTGTCCGGCGCCAGGCTGCAAAGCGACAGCGGGCCGGCGCTGGCGGTGCGCTTGCGCGTGCTGCTGCGCAATCCCTTGCTGCGGCCGCTGGCGGCGCTGGCGCTGCTGCTGGCGCTTGATTTTTTCATGATCCCGGGGTTCTTCCGGCTTGAATGGAAGGACGGCCACCTGTATGGCAGCCTGATCGATATCGTCAACCGTGCCGCACCTTTGATACTGACGGCGCTCGGCATGACGCTGGTGATCGCGACACGCGGCATCGACATCTCGGTGGGCGCAGTAGTCGCCATCTCCGGCACGGTTGCCGCGATGCTGATCGGCGGCACCATGGAAATGCACAATGGCGTGCCGGAATATGCCAGCCGTATCCCGATGGTGTGGGCGATTGCCGCCGCCATGGGAGCGGCGATCCTGTGCGGCGTCTGGAACGGTTTCCTGGTCGCCACGCTTGGCTTGCAGCCGATCATCGCGACCTTGATCCTGATGGTCGGCGGGCGCGGCCTGGCGCAGCTGCTGACCGACGGCCAGATCATCACCGTGTATTACAAGCCGTTTTTCTATATCGGCAGCGGCTATCTGTTCGGCTTGCCGTTTTCCCTGTTCATCGCCATCGGCGTATTCCTGGTTGTCGCGCTGCTGATGCGCAAGACCGCGCTCGGCCTGTTTATCCAGTCGGTCGGCATCAACCCGGTGGCGGCGCGCCTGGCCGGCATCAGGACCGCTGCGCTGATATTTTTCGTGTACATGTTTTGCAGCGCCTGCGCCGGCGTTGCCGGCCTGATGATCAGTTCCAACATCAAGAGCGCGGACGCCAACAACGCGGGCTTGCTGCTGGAACTGGACGCCATCCTCGCGGTGACGCTGGGCGGCACCTCCCTGGCCGGCGGCAAATTCAGCCTGGTCGGCAGCGTTATCGGCGCCTTGATCATCCAGGCGCTGACCTACACGATCTATTCGATGGGCGTGCCGCCGGAGGTGAACATGGTGGTGAAGTCGATCGTGGTGTTCGCGGTCTGCCTGTCGCAATCGCCGGAGTTTCGCGGCCTGGGGGCTGGATTGTTTAGCGGCGCTGCGCGCTCGCGTTCTGATAACGGTAAAAAACCATGAAGCTTGTCCGCCAGTCGCTGTCCTCGCCTTATTTCACGTCGCTGGCGACCGTCGCCCTGCTGGCCGTGATGTTCGCCCTCGGGTCGTTCGCCTACACCGGCTTCTTTTCCTTGCAGGTGGTGCTGAATCTCTTGATCGATAATGCTTTCCTGCTGGTGATCGCGATCGGCATGACCTTTGTCATCCTGTCCGGCGGCATCGACTTGTCGGTCGGATCGGTGCTGGCCCTGACCACCATGATTTCCGCCTACCTGCTGCAATCGTGGCACTGGCCGCCGCTGCTGGTGATTGCCTGCGTGCTGCTGATCGGCAGCGCGTTCGGCGCATTGATGGGAGCGCTGATCCATTTCTTCAAGCTGCAGGCTTTCATCGTGACCTTGGCCGGGATGTTCCTGGCGCGCGGACTGTGCTACCTGATCAGCATCAATTCGATCACGATCGACCAGCCCTTGTATGTAACCTTGTCGCAGGCGCGCATCGGCATTTTCGGCGCCTTTGTTTCGCCTAGCGTGGTGATCGCCATGCTGATGCTCGCATTGGCCATCTATATCGCCCATTACACGCGCTTCGGACGCGCGGTTTACGCCATCGGCGGCAACGAACAGTCGGCGCTGCTGATGGGATTGGCGGTAGGGCGCACCAAGGTGATGGTTTATGCCTTCAGCGGCTTTTGCGCGGCCCTGGCCGGGGTCCTGTTTTCGTTCTACATGTTGTCCGGCTATGGCTTGCATGCGCAAGGCACGGAGCTGGACGCGATTGCAGCGGTAGTGATCGGCGGCACCTTACTGACCGGCGGTTATGGGTACGTCGCCGGGACCTTGACCGGCGTGCTGATCCTGGGGCTGATCCAGACCTTGATCGCATTCGACGGCACCTTGAGCTCGTGGTGGACCAAGATCGTGATCGGCGTGCTGCTGTTTGTGTTCTGCATGGCGCAGCGTTTGATGTCCCTGGGAGCCGCCGGCAGCGCGTCCGCCACGCCTGCCACTAAGCCTGCCGCCGCGGCGGCGTAAGCGCGTCAAATCAAAAAAACCCGATTTCTTGTATCCTGATACGCTTGCTGTCAATCGCGCGGCTCTTGGCCCGCGGGCAGGCGTATTTTCGGAGATGATGTTGGCGCAGAAAAAAATCCAGGCCGTGTACATGCGCGGCGGTACGAGTAAAGGCGTGTTCTTCCATAAGGACTGGCTGCCGGCCGATCCGGTGCTGCGCGACCGCGTATTGCTGCGCGTGATGGGCAGCCCGGATCCCTACGGCCAGCAAATCGACGGCATGGGCGGCGCAACTTCGAGCACCAGCAAGGTTGTGCTGGTAAGCCCGTCCGCGCGCACCGGCTGCGATGTCGACTATCTGTTCGGACAGGTGGCGATTGACAAGGCGATGATCGACTGGTCAGGCAATTGCGGCAACCTGACCGCTGCAGTCGGTCCGTTCGCCATTGCACAAGGACTGGTGGCAGGGGTTCCGCGCGATGGCATCGCCATGGTCCGTATCTGGCAGGCGAACATTAATGCAAAGATCGTCGCCCATGTGCCGGTGCGGGATGGCGCCGTGGCAGAAGAGGGTGATTTTGAGCTGGATGGCGTTACCTTCCCGGCGGCCGAGATCAAGATCGAATTTCTGGATCCGAGCGGAGAGGGAGATGACGACGGCGCCGGCGGCATGTTTCCAAGCGGATCGCCGGTCGACGTGCTGGAGGTGCCCGGCGTCGGCCCGGTCGAGCTGACCATGATTAATGCTGGCAATCCAGCTATCTTCGTGGACGCGGCGACGCTCGGGCTGGCAGGAAACGAACTGCAGCGCGACATCAATGGCAACCAAGAGCTGTTGCAGAAAGTGGAAACGATCCGCGCCCACGCCGCCGTGCGCATGGGATTGGCAAAGAGCGCAGAGGAAGCAAGCCAGCTGCGGCCGCATACGCCCAAGCTGGCTTTCGTTGCGAAACCAACCGGCTATGTAGCATCGAACGGCAAGCATATCGATGCCGCCACGCTGGACATCAACGCGCGCATCTTTTCGATGGGAAAACTGCACCACGCCATGACGGGGACCGGAGCGATTGCGATTGCCGTCGCCGCGGTGATTCCCGGCACCGTCGTCCATCGCCTGATGACGGGCCAGGCGAACGGCAAGGTCCGGTTTGGCCATCCTTCCGGCAGCCTGGCTGTCGGGGCCGAGGCAGAGCAGCGCGACGGCGCCTGGGTGGTCACCAAGGCAGTCATGAGCCGCAGCGCACGCCGGCTGATGGAAGGCGTAGTGCTCGTACCGTCGGCCGTTTCTCTATCTGATGCTTAAATACCGGTCCTGTGGGCCGTAAATATCAGCCTGAGTCCCAGCGCCGCTATGGCGCTGGCGGCGACACGGTCGATCCAGGTCTTGGCGCGTAAATAAAGTTCGCGCGGCCGTTTGCTGGAAAAGCACAAGGCGACGACCGCATACCAGCCGGCTTCAACCGCAAAAACCAGCGGCGGCAGGGCGAAGTAACACCAGAGCGGCGGGTGCTGGGGCAGCAAGGCCGCAAAGATGCTGCCATAGGCGACGGCGGTCTTCGGATTGCTCAACTGCGTACTGAGGCCGACCCAGAAAGACTTACGCACGTTTCCCGTGTTTGACGCCTGCTTGTTCTCAAGGGCAAGCGGAGCCGAGGCGCCCCGCCAGATCTTGGATGCCAGGTAAATCAGGTAAAGGCCGCCGGCGATTTTAAGGCCCATGTAGAGCCATCCCACGGTTGCCAGCAAGGTATACAGTCCGACCAGCGCAATGCCGCTGAAGAAAACGCCGCCGATCCCCATCGCGGCAGCTGTCGCCAAGCCGTCACGGCGCGACAGGCCGATGGAATGTCTGGCAACAATGACAAAACTCGGACCCGGGCTCATCGCCCCGATCAATAACGCGGCAAGAATGGCTGCGATGGCGGCTGACGGGCTCATTGGCGTTTCTCCTTAAGCTAAAGGTCGGGAATCCTGATTAATGAAAATATACACGTCCTGTCCGATCGGCGCTGTAACCGGCGAGAGGCTGAGCGAGCCGGTGAACGGAGAATGCATATTCCTCTTGATTTTTTTGGCGGATGCAAAGATATTCGACACTCATCGGTGCTATCAAAAGGCATGCCGCCATTTCAAGCCAAAAGGCAGCAGCGGCGGCGCAAAAACAAAGTGCAGGACGCGCCTCCTGCTTTGCCCGGATGCTTTCGATGATGCGTGCAGCAGCAGTGGTTTCATCAGCATTGCGCCGCCACGCTCGACGGGGCAGGAAATTTCGCCGATGCGATCGCGTTCAGCCAATGCAGCCTGGCTGGTGAGCCGCCCCATTTTGTGAGAGCCAGGGACAACGCGCAACGGCCCGTCGCCGAGACCGCATTCATCGATATGAAACCGTACCGCAACCATTTCCTGGAGAACGCTGTCGGGCGGCTGGACAAAAATGGCGCCTTCTTTTTCGGCCCATCCGGTGAGCGCAGGATGTTCAATTTTTTCCCGCACCGCTATGCTGAGATCCTGGTGAACGGGGACGAGCCAGTTCTGGTCTTTCGATTTTTCAAACAGGTTGCACTGTACCGCGGCCGTTGCAACTGAAAGAAACGGGGCAACCAGCCGATGCGCGCGAATCGTTTTTGCCAGATCCGCACACCATGCATGCTCGATTAAATTCCGGGTGCCGACGCCGTCCGGGTTGAGCTTTGGAATAATCGCTTCGAGCTGAGCGCCGAGCTCATGTCCCGATAGCGGACCGGTGACCAGAAAACCGTCATCTTCAAATTTTTCCGGGGTTATTTTGAGGTTGCCGGATTCTGCGCTAACGACAGCAGCTTGTGTGACTCGGTCCATGCATCCTCTATGAAATCTGGTTTCCTGCTTTCGGCGGTGATGGATGTATTTAGCTAGTTTATGCTCTCGACGCCGATACGGATTTTTTCAATATCTACGGTATTCATATATTTCGGAATATTTTTCCAAAGAGAATGATATCCGTAGCCGCCATCGGTGAGTTCTTTCAGTGCTTCTTGCCTGGTCCAACCCTGGAATACGACACGGTACATGGCGGTGACAACCCCGGTCCGGTCAGCGCCGTGCCAGCAATGCAGCAGCACCGGCCCGTCCTGAGCGCCGGCACGTATGGCGCGCAAGGCGGCAATGATGTTTTTATCGCTGATTGACCAGGTGTTGATGCCGACCTGCACCGTTTTGATGTCCGTATTTTCAAGTAATTCCTCGTCCGAATGAAACGAACGCAGGTTGACCACCGTTTTGATGCCGAGCGCATTGAGTGTTTTGATGTCTTTCGGCTGTAATGCAGCGCTGCGGTAGAAATTTTTGTCAATCAGATAGAGATTGGCGGAGGCATCAACCGGTTGAGCCCATTCCGGTTTTCGAACGGACGCGTGTGCCAGCTCTGCTTGCGCATATGGAGTAAAGGCGAGCGCCAATTGGACCAGCACGGCAAATTTGGCTAAACGTTTAAAGAAGTGGCGTGTCATTGATTACCGTTCTTGGTTATTGGCGTTCCTGAGGCGATCGCATATAGCCGAAGTATATCTTGAGGCATTTGTGGATGCCCATTTGTGCGACAGCGGATAAAATGCCGTTTGCCTATACCTGACAGGATTGCCTCCCATGAATATGTTCCTTCGCCGGCTGTTGCCGTGTCTCGTTGCTTGCTCATTACCTGCGCTGCCGGCCAGCGCCGATACCACCGTGCGCTCACTGAGCCAGGTGCGCGGCGCCATCAAGACCGCCGACGCGCGTGCAGCTTTCGATCGAGAGATGAGTGGCGCACCGGCGCCAGATGGATTCGGCCAGCAGCTGCCGGGCGGCTTCACGAAGGATTTCCTGGCCTTGCAGCTCGCGCCGGGAAGAGATCCGAAGCGCCTGCTGCTGGCCGGCGCAAAACCATGGCCGCAACGGCCGGGCATGTATGTGGGCGTGGTATGCCTGGCAGCGTCGCCCGGGCTCGCCGTAGGCGCTATGAGATATCCGGTGAGTGACTGCAAGGGGTTTGACGACAATGCGGATAACGAGATCTGGTTCGGCGTGTTCGAGCGTGGCGCTGACAATGTGCCGCGGCTTGTGGCCCGCACCGATGCCCCGGTCACGGTCCCGACTGACTGGAGCACTGCCGGCAATATCGATACTCCGCAAGTCATTGGCTCCGAAGATGGCAAGGGGCCGGCCGCGGGCTTGCCGGAGAGCTGGCAGCGTTTTGACCTCGCGCCTTATCTGCTGCGGAACGGCGATTATGCGTTCGGCGTTCGAGCAGGCTGGTTCGAAGGCTACGCCGGCGGCGGCGCCTCGTTTGAAGCCCTGTATCTTTTTCACATTGACGGCAAGTCGCTGCGAGTCGTATTTGCGCAGCCGATGATGTTCAACAAGATGATTGCCGGCGATTGGCACAAGGACGGTACGCGCAGCCATGATGTGTCGGATGGCAGCAACTCGCTCGTGGTCCTCTCTAGCGCTACCGACGGCTTTCACGATCTGCAGTTGCGCGAGAAGGGCGGGAAGTCGCGGCAGACATTTCGCTGGTCGGAGGCAATGAAGTTTTATCAGCCGGAGTAATGCGATTTCGCCGCTATAAACAAGGGGTGTTTTGCGAAACTGTCCAGTCCTAAAATAGGTTGACAGGTTTTATTGCAACAGAGACGCCCGATGCACCGCATCGGGCGTTTTGTATTT